>CAZJUL010000089.1:0-9524 GCA_964549095.1 uncultured Elusimicrobiaceae bacterium | reverse complement strand
ATCTGCTGCTCTGCGGCCTTGTGATCTGCGTGCTGGGCGTGGTTTTCGGCCTGGTGCAGTCAATGCAGATCTCCAAGCTCCCCGTCCACAAGTCCATGAAGGACATTTCGGAGCTGATCTACGAGACCTGCAAGACCTACCTCATAACGCAGGGCAAATTCATAGCCATCCTCTGGGCCTTTATCGCGGCCATCATGGTCTGGTACTTCAGCCTGAACCCGGAGATGACCGCTTTCAAGATCTTCATAATAGTATTGTTCTCCATTATAGGCATACTCGGTTCCTACTCGGTGGCCTGGTTCGGCATCCGCATCAACACCTACGCCAATTCCCGCACCGCCTTCGCCGGGCTTAAGGGCCTGCCCTACCCGACCATGGCCATCCCGCTGAAGGCCGGGATGAGCATCGGCATGCTGCTGATCTCGGTCGAGCTGGTCATAATGCTCTTCATCCTGCTGTTCGTCCCCGGCGACTACGCGGGCCCCTGCTTCATCGGCTTCGCGATAGGCGAATCGCTGGGCGCGGCCGCGCTCCGTATCGCGGGCGGCATCTTCACCAAGATAGCCGACATCGGCTCGGACCTGATGAAGATAGTCTTCAAGATAAAGGAAGACGACGCCAGGAACCCCGGCGTGATAGCGGACTGCACCGGCGACAACGCCGGCGATTCCGTGGGCCCCACGGCCGACGGCTTCGAAACCTACGGCGTGACGGGCGTGGCGCTGATAACCTTCATCCTGCTGGCCGTCCCGGACACGACCGTGCAGATACAGCTGCTGGTCTGGATCTTCGTGATGCGCGTGGGCATGATAGTCACCAGCGCGCTTTCCTACTGGGTCAACGGCCTCATCACCCATTCGATGTATGGCGAAGCCAAAAAGTTCAACTTCGAGCACCCGCTGACGATGCTGGTCTGGCTGACCTCGTTCGTCTCCATCGCCATGACCTACCTGCTCAGCTACCTGCTGGTGCCCGAGCTGGGCGACGGCACGCTGTGGTGGAAGCTGTCCACCATCATCACCTGCGGCACCATCGCGGGCGCGCTGATCCCCGAGCTGGTGAAGGTCTTCACCTCCACCAACTCCGCGCACGTGCGCGAAGTGGTGACCGCCTCCAAAGAGGGCGGCCCTTCGCTGAATATCCTGTCCGGCCTGGTGGCGGGCAACTTCAGCGCCTACTGGATGGGCATGGCTATCATAGCCCTGATGGCCGCGGCCTACGCGGTCTCCAACTACGGCCTGGCCGACCTGATGACGGCGCCGGCCATCTTCTCCTTCGGCCTGGTGGCCTTCGGCTTCCTGGGCATGGGCCCGGTCACGATAGCCGTTGACTCCTACGGCCCGGTCACCGATAACGCGCAGTCCGTCTTCGAGCTGTCCACCATCGAAACGCTGCCCGGCATAAAGGAAGACATAAAGAAGGAATTCGGCTTCGACGTGGACTTCGAGAACGGCAAGAAGTTCCTGGAAGAGAACGACGGCGCGGGCAACACCTTCAAGGCCACGGCCAAGCCGGTGCTCATCGGCACGGCGGTGGTCGGCGCCACCACGCTGATCTTCTCCATCATCCAGCTGCTGGCGGGCAAGTACGGCACCACGGGCCCCGAGGGCATCTACGAGGGCCTTTCCATCATGAACCCGCTGTTCCTGCTGGGCCTGATAACCGGCGGCGCGATAATCTTCTGGTTCGCGGGCGCCTCCATACAGGCCGTCTCCACGGGCGCGTACCGCGCGGTGGAATTCATCAAGAAGAATATAAAGCTGGACGCGGGCGCCGCCAAGGCCTCCGTGGAGGATTCCAAGAAGGTAGTCGAGATCTGCACGCAGTACGCCCAGAAAGGCATGTTCAACATCTTCCTGGCCGTGTTCTTCTCGACGCTGGCCTTCGCCTGCGCCAACCATTACTTCTTCATCGGCTACCTGATCTCGATAGCCATCTTCGGGCTGTACCAGGCCATCTTCATGGCCGACGCGGGCGGCGCGTGGGACAATGCCAAGAAGCTGGTGGAGACCGAGCTGAACATGAAGGGCACCCCGCTGCACGACGCCACCGTGGTGGGCGACACCGTGGGCGACCCCTTCAAGGACACCTCCTCGGTGGCCATGAACCCGATCATCAAGTTCACCACGCTGTTCGGCCTGCTGGCCGTAGAGCTGGCCATCACGCTGGACCCGAAAGTGAGCCATATCCTGGCCGCGGTGTTCTACCTTATCAGCGTGGTGTTCGTGTGGCGCTCGTTCTACTGTATGCGCATCAAGAGCGGAGAGGAAAAATAAGCCACGCCGCTCCGTAAAAAAGCCCCGCACATAATACTGCGGGGCTTTTATACTTAAAGGGGATTTTTATGATCCTGGCTATTGTGCTTTCGATGAGCGTCCTCGCGCTGGCTTTTTCCGGCTGGCTGGCCTGGCGCCTTTACGGGAAAGAGACCGGCACGCCCGAGATGCAGGCCGCGGCCGGGGCGCTGCGCAAAGAGTGCGCGGCCCTGCAGGGCAGGCAGCTGGCGGCGCTGGGCGCGGTGAGCGCGGCCGCGGCGGCGCTTATCTACGCCGCGCTGGCCTTATTCGGCGCCCGCGGCCATATAGCGGCCGTGCAGGCGGCGGTTTCCTTTTTATCCGGTTCGTTCGCGGCGGCCCTGGCCGGTTTCATAGCGGCGCAGCTGTCGCTGCTCGCCTCGGTTAAGGCGGCGGCGGAGGCCAGGAGCTCGGTTTCGCGCACGCTGGCGGCCGCGCTGGAAGGCGCGGGTGCGGGTTCCATAGCCGCTTTCTCCTTCTGCCTGTCCGGCACGGGCATCCTTTTCTTCCTGCTGAGGGGCCTGGAAGAGCCGCAGGCCGCGCCGCTTAAGATGGCGGGGTTCTGCCTGGGCGCGGCTTTTTCGGCGATGTTCTCGCAGCTGGGGGGCGGCATCTACGCCGCCTCGGCGGGCGCCGCCGGCCGGCGCCCCGGGAAAAAGGACGGGGATATTTCCGGGGAGGTTGCCGGGCTGGCCGGGCGCAATGACGCCTGCTGGCGGCTGGGCTCCGACCTGTTCTGTTCGGCCTCCGTGCAGACGGCTGCGGCCCTGATCCTCGGCGCCGGGCTCTGGCCCGTTTTCGGCGCCAAGGGCGTGCTGTTCGCGCTGGCCGCCCGCGCGTCCGGTCTGGCCGCCTCCATAGCCGGTCTCTTCGCCGCGAAAGGCCCGGAGGGAACCAAGCCAATGAGCGTAATGAACCGGGGCTACGCCGTCGCCTCGGGCGTTTCCATAGCCGGCCTGGCCCTGTCGGTGTATTTCCTCCTGGCCGGCAATATGTGGCTGTTCATGGCCGGCTTCATCGGCATAGTATCCGGCGGCCTGCTGGTGTTCACCGCTTATTATTACAACGGACCTAAATACAGGCCGGCGCGGCGCATAGCGGAATTCTCCAAAGCCGGCCCGGCCGCGGCCGCGCTGGGCGGGATCTCCGCCGCGCTGGAAAGCGCGGCGGCCCCGGTGGTCATCATAGCCGCGGCGCTGCTGGGCTCCTACTACTGCGGCATCAGGGGTTTGGAAGCGTACATGGCGCTGGGCGCCGTTACCCCGATGAATTGCGGCTTTTTCGGGACGGCGGCCGCCGCCTCGGGGCTTTTTGCCTCCGAAGCGTACCTGGCCGCGGCCGGCGCGCTGGGTCCCATAGCCGGCAACGCCGCGGAGCTGGCAGTCCTTACCCGGCAGAGCGAAGAGACCAGGAAGAACGCCGAAGCCCTGCTGGAGCTGGGCGGCACTACCCGGCCGCTGGCTTCGGGCTACGCGCTGGGCGCGGCCGCCCTGGCCGTCATACTTTTGTTCGCGGCCTACATGGATTCCGTGGCGGTCCTGACCGGCCTGACCTTTGAATCCGTCAATATCGCCCGGGTGGAAGTGTTCATCGGCGGCCTGCTGGGCGCCGCGCTGGTCTGCATTTTCGGCGCCCTGGCGGTGAGGGCCCTGCTGAAGGCCTCCGCCGCGGCGGGCCTTGCCGCCGACGCGGCCGCAATGCGCGCGCTGAAGTTCGCCGCGCTGCCAGGCCTGCTGGCGGCCGCCGCCCCCGCCGCCACCGGTATCGTTTTCAGCCTGTTCGGCCTCGGCGCCGAAGCGCTGGCGGCCTTCATACTGGTCTGCGCGGTCTGCGGCCTGCTGGCCGGCGCCGTCACGGACAATTGCGCCGGCGCCTGGGACAGCGCCTGGAAGTCCCTGGAACTGGAAAATCCGGGCGGCGGGGCAGCCGCGCGGCAGGCGGCCCTGGCCTGCACGGCGGCCGGAGAGACGCTGAAAGACGCCTCTTTCGGCCCTTCGCTCTACGCTCTCATCAAGCTGGCGGCCGCCTCGGCGCTGGTGCTGGCGCCGCTGTTCATCTGAAAAAATAAATTCAAATGTTCCTTTTTGAAAAAGCCCTTGTAACTTTCCTGCTGCCGCCGGGAGCGTTCGTAACGCTGCTGCTAGTGCTGGGCTTGTGGGATCTGAGGAAGCCCCGCCAGAACAGGTCTTACGGCTATTTTGTCGCCGCGGGGCTGATGTGGCTTGTATTGACCCGCCCGTTCGGGAACGCGGCCGTTGCGGGGCTCGAATACGCGTTCCTGCCGCCGGCGGAGGTAAAGGCCGATGTGATAATAGCGCTCGGCGGGGGGGTGAACGACGGCGCGCCCGGAGAGCCGGGGGACGCGCTGAAATGGCCTTCGCTGGAGCGCGCGGCCGCGGCCGCGCGGCTGTACAGGCGCTATAAGCTGCCAATAATCGTGTCAGGGGGGCCGCTGTTCGCCGGCGCGGCGGACGGGCCGGCAATGAAAAGCTGGCTGGAGGGCGCGGGCGTGCCGGCGGAAAAAGTTCACGGAAGAGCGCGCCAGGAACACTTATGAGAACGCGGTTTTCACCAAGAAGATGTGCGACGAAAAGGGCTATAAGAAAGCCGTGCTGGTCACTTCGGCCGTTCACATGCGCCGCTCGGCCTGGTGCTTTGAAAAAGCCGGCTTCGCGGATCTTACGCCGTACCCGGCCGGCTATAAGAGCTCGAAGGCCTACCGCGGCCATTTCATAGACTACCTGCCAGGCACTGGCGAGAGCCTGCGGCTGGCGGCGCACGAATACCTCGGCCTGCTTTTTTACAAGGTTCGTTATTGACTAATACCGGTAAAGTTTGTAAATTACATAGAGTAAATGCCAAGAGGGCCGGTAAAAAAAGGACAAAGGATGAAGGTTTGAAAATGCGGGACGGACGGGAAAGGACGCAGGATCTTTCCGCCCGCCGGCCTTCAGCTTTTTTCCGACCGGCCCATACCAGGAGGAGTTAATTGTATCACGATAACAGAAGGATAAGGATAAACAGGTTCATCAACGTGGCGCAGGTGCGGCTGATCTCCAACGACGGGACCATGGTGGGCGTGAAGCCCATCCTCGAGGCGCAGACCCTGGCGCGGACCGCCGGCCTGGACCTGGTAGAGATAGCCCCGATGGCCAACCCGCCGGTCTGTAAAATAATGGATTTTTCCAAGTATCTCTACGAGCTGGACAAGCAGTCCAGGGAGAACCGCAAGAAGCAGAAGGCCGGGGTGCTCAAGGAGATACGCTTCAATCCCAGGATAGCCAAGCACGACCTCGACACGAAGATAAGGCATATCGAGGAGTTCCTTAAGGAACAGAACAAGGTGCGCGTGACCGTGGTCTTCCACGGCCGCGAGAACCAGCACCGCAACCTGGGCGAAGAGATCCTGATGCACGTGAAAAAGACCCTGGAGGGCGTAGGCGTGGTGGAAGGCCGCACCCAGATGATGGGCAACAGGATGAGCATCATGCTGTCCCCGATCGCGCTGGTGGTCAAGCAGGGCGGCCAGTCCGCCCCCAAACCGGCGGCGCAGCAGCCCAAGCCGGCCGCCCCGCCCCCGGCCCAGCCGCCTAAACCGGCGACCCCGGGCGCTTGAACAGTGCGTTGCAGGCCGCATACCGGAGCCCCGCCTAAAGCGGGGCTTCCGTTTTAACCCAAAACGGCACACCATAGGCGGGGACACCATGCCGCATGGTGTCCCCAATGCTTACAGACTGCTTTGCATATAGAGCCGATTACTTGATATAATAATGAAAATATCCCCGGCGGCCGGTAGCGCCGCATAGAGAGTTATTATGCCTAAACTGAAAAGCCATTCGGGTGCCAAGAAAAGATTCAGGAAGTCCATTAGCGGCAAGTTCATGCACAGGAAAGCCGGCCACCGCCACCTCCTGGCGCACATGTCCGCCAAGAGGGGCCGCCAGCTTAAAGCCGTCAACGTGAAGGACGAAACCACGTTCGAGGCCAAGATGCTGAAGGCCTATCTGCCCTATAAGTAGTAAGCTGTAAGGATCGAGCGGTAATCGATCCTTAACACTTTGCGTTCGGGAGACTATCATGAGAATCAAATACAGCGTAGCGCGCAACAAGAGAAAGAAAAAGATATTCAAGCTGGCCAAGGGCTATTACGCCAATAAAAAGAACCGCCTGCGAATGGCTACCCAGCAGGTCAAGAAGTCTTTGACCCACGCCTACGGCCACCGCAAGGACAAGAAGGGCGACATCCGGCAGGTCTGGATAGTCAGGCTTAACGCCGCCGCCCGCGAAGAGGGCATGTCCTACAGCCAGTTCATCAACGGGCTGAAAAAGGCGAACATCCTTTTGAACCGCAAGATGCTGTCCGAGATGGCCATAAAGGACCCCGCGTCGTTTACCGCCATTATTGAGATGGCGAAGGCAGCCTTAACAAAGACCTCATGAACCAGGCGGACTGGAAGAACAAACTTGCCCTGATAAGGGAGGGTTTTCTTTCCGCGCTCGACAAGACCGATGCCGCCGCCCTGGCGGATTTTGAAATACATCATCTGGGCAGGAAAGGGGACCTCACCCTGCTGCTGAGGGAGCTCAAGGATTTTCCGATAGAAGAACGGAAGGTCATGGGCGCCCTCGGCAACGCCCTCAAAGAAGAGCTCGCCGCCCGGCTGGCCGAGCGCAAGGCCGAGACCGGCTCCGTGGCCGTGGACCTGAAAAAGTCCCAGTTCGACCTGACCCTGGCCGGCTACCCCTTCCCGAAAGGCAGCCTGCATCCCCTCACCCTCACCGCCAACAAGATGTACGACGGCTTCTTGAAGCTGGGCTTTTCCATAGCCGAGGGCCCTCTGCTGGAGCAGGACTATTTCAATTTCGAAGCGCTCAACTTCCCGCCCGACCACCCCGCGCGCGACATGCAGGACACTTTTTACGCTGAGCTGAAGGATGCTTCCGGCAAAGACCTGCTCCTGCGCACCCACACTTCACCCGTGCAGATCCGCACGATGAAGAGCCTTAAACCGCCGCTGCGCATCGTTTCCGCGGGCCGCGTATTCCGCTCCGAGGCGGTGGACGCCAGCCATTCTTTCGCCTTCCATCAGCTGGAGGGCTTCTGCCTGGATAAGAACATTACGATGGCCGACCTGAAATGGACGCTCGAGGCGTTCATGCAGGACCTGTTCGGCTCTTCGGCCAGGATAAATTTTTCGCCGTCCTTCTTCCCGTTCGTCGAGCCCGGCGCGCAGGTGGCCGTCTCCTGCGTGTTCTGCAAGGGCAAGGGCGCCTGCCCGGTCTGCAAGGGCACCGGCTGGATAGAGCTGCTGGGCGCCGGCGTGATACACCCCAATGTCGTTAAGAACTGCGGCTACGATCCCGAAGAGTATAGCGGTTTCGCCTTCGGCGCGGGCATAGAGCGGTTCGCGATGCTGCTGTACGGCATAAAGGACATGCGGATGTTCTACGAGAACGACCTGCGGATATTGAAGCAATTCTGATCCATGAAAATACTGCACAGCTGGCTGATGGAATATATAGGCGTCCCGCTGGGGATGGACGACCTCGCGGCCAAGCTCACCCGGCTCGGCTTCAATATCGAGGAAATAAAGAAGACCGGGGCCTCCTTTGCCGGCGTTTCCGTCGGGCAGATCCTCAAGATAGAGAAGCATCCCAACGCCGACAAACTTTCGCTCTGTGAAGTGGACCACGGCGCCGGCGCCCTGCGCGTGGTCTGCGGCGCGAAGAATATCGCCGTCGGCCAGAAGATACCTTTCGCCCGCGTGGGCGCCCAGCTGTCCGAAGGCGTTTTAAAGAAGGCCAAGATACGCGGCGTGGAATCCGAGGGGATGATCTGCTCGGCCGCCGAGCTGGGCCTGGAAGGCTATGACAGCACGGGCATCCTGGTCCTGCCCGATACCGCCCAGGTCGGCGTCGACGTTATGACGCTGTTCCCGAAGGCGGATTATGTTTTTGAAGTGGAGATAACGCCGAACCTGGCCTACTGCCTGTCGCATTACGCGCTGGCCCGCGAGCTCTGCGTTTTCTACGGCCTGCCGCTCAAGAGTCCGGCGGTTTTCGAGGGCTCCGCGCCCGACAGGGGAATAGCTGCCATAACCATAGAGGCCCCGGAGCTCTGCCAGCGCTACGCCGGAGTGGTGGTGCGCGGCGCCGCGGCCGCCACGCCGGAATGGATGGCCTCCCGCCTGCGCGCCGTCGGCGTCAATCCCAAGGGCAACCTGCTCATAGACGTTTCCAATTATGTGATGTACGAGCTGGGGCAACCGATACACTGCTTTAACCTGGACAACCTTTCCGGCCCCGAGATAAGGGTGCGCACCGCCCGTCCCGCCGAGACGATGAAAACGCTGGACAATCAGGACCTCAAGCTCGCCGAGGATATGCTGGTCATAGCCGACAAGAGCGTCCCCGTGGCGCTGGCCGGCGTGATGGGCGGCCTGGGCAGCGCGGTTTCCGCTTCCACTAAAGATATCCTGATAGAGTCGGCCTGTTTCGCGCCGGCTTCCATCCGCAAAACTTCCAAGAAAACCGGCATCAAGAGCGAATCCTCCTACCGCTTCGAGCGCGGCATAGACCCGGAGCTGCAGCTGCACGCGGCCCTGCGGCTGGCCCGGCTCGTCCTGGACTGCGCGCCGGGCGCCAAGGTGGAGCAGATAACCGACAATTACCCGGTTAAGAATATCCCGCGCGTCATAGAAGTTTCGGCGGAGCGGGTTAACGCCATACTCGGGACGAAGATAGCCGAGAAAGACATATTTACCTGCCTGAAGGCCATACAGCCGGACCTGGCCGAAGCGAAACCCTGGAAGTTCACGGTGCCGGGCTACCGCCGGGACATTGAAAGCGTCTGGGATATAGCCGAAGAAGCCGCCCGCTATATCGGCTACGATTCCATCCCGTCGGTGTCCAATATGCCTATGACGCGCGGTTCCGTGGCGCCGTCCTTTGAGGTAGCGACCGAGCTCAAGGCCAGCCTGGCCGGGCTGGGCTTCTCCGAAGTCTACAATTATGATTTCATCTCGCTGAAGGATTTCCGCAACTGCCTGCTGAACGAAGAAGAGGCGGTCAGCCTGAAGAACCCGCTGTCCGCCGAGTTCCAGTTCCTGCGCACCTCAATGGTGGCGGGGCTGCTTAAAACTTTAAGCTACAACCTGAACCGCGGCAGGAATTCCGTCTCGGTCTTCGAAGTCGGGAATGTGTTCAGGAAGACGAAGCAGGGTCATTCCG
>CAZJUL010000088.1:0-9536 GCA_964549095.1 uncultured Elusimicrobiaceae bacterium | reverse complement strand
AAGACGGTGGGCGGACCCGTCCCGCCCGCTGCCCCGCCTTTACCCGCACTGCCGCTATTAGTCTACCAAAATTGTAGGCGTCACGAAAATGACCAGGTCCGTGTTGGTCCTCCTGGCGCTTACGCTGGTGAACAGCCAGCCGATTATCGGGATATAGCCGAACAGCGGGACCTTCTTCACGGTCTTCTGTTCGGTAGAGGAAAGCATGCCGCCTATGACCACGGTCTGGCCGTTCTTGACCCTGACCATCGTGGACGCGCCGCGCGAGATCGGGTCCAGCACCGTCGTGCCCTGCACGGCTATGCTGGAAGGCGTGGTGTCGGAATAAGTGGGCTGCACTATCAGCGTGACGTAGCCCTCTTTGTTGACCTGGGGCGTGACCTTCAGCGTCAGGCCGGTCCTGCGCCTTTCCACGCCGGTGGAGGAGGAGCCGGTCGAGCCGCCGGCCGAGCTGGTCTGGCTGGTGGTGCCCATGGCCGCGTCCCTGGTGACCATTATTATGGAGGTCTTGTTGTTCATGGATACGATCTTCGGCTTGCCGAGGTACCGGGCCTCGCCGCGCGAGATCAGCGCCCGGAAGATGGCCTGCAGCTGCGCCAGGCTGAAGATGCCGTAATAAGTGCCCCTGGACCCCATCTGCCCCGTGGCGAAGATGGGATCTATGGCCCCGGCGCCGCCGCCGCTGGCGGACTCTTCGGAAGTAGGGAAAGAGGACGGGTAGAAATTCTTCCACTGGTCGCCCGAGAAGAACCCCGGGCGGAGGCCGTAGTCGGTCAGGCGGGCCGGGCCGGCGAAATAGGCCATTTCGCCGCGGGAGCCGCCCCACTCTATGCCCAGCTCGTTCAGCCGGTCGGTCGCGATCTCGACTATCTGGGCCTCTATCAGGATCTGCGGGGCCTTCTTGTCGAGTTCGGCTATGATCTGTTCGACCTGCGGGAAGACTTCCGGCACGTCGGTGATGATCAGGGTGTTGGTGCGCGGGTCGCTGGCCATTTTGCCGTTCTTCTTGGACAGGACGCTTTCGATGATGGTTATGATAGCTATCCCTTTATCCTCGCTCCCGCCGGATTTTCCCCCGCCCTGTTTTCCGCCGCCGGAATCCCCGCCGGAGCTGCCGCCGGAGGAGCCGCCGCCGGAGGAGCCGCCGCCGGAAGAGACGTCCTGCGACGTAATGGACGCGATGTCCTCGGCGGTAGAGGTAATGGGTATCAGAGGGATGTAATTCAGCGTGTAGATCTTCGTGATCAGGTTCGGCATGTCGGCCGAGCGCTTCTGCACCACGTAGGTGTTGCTTTTGCCTATGCGCTGGTAGGTGAGGCCTTTGACACGGAGCAGCAGCTCCAGGGCTTCGCGCACTGTGGTCTTCCTGAGGAATACGGTTATGGTCTTCGCCTCAAGGCCTTCCGTGATGATGAAGTTGACCTTTGACTGGGCGGACACCACGTCCAGGAAGGTGGACAGCGGCGCGCCTTTCAGGCGTATGGGGCCTATCTTGCGGTCGAGCGGCGAGACGGATTCCGCCTCTTCGTACATCGGCGCTTCTTTCGGTATGCCGCCCACCTGCACTGAGTCCACCGCCGAGCCGGGCGTGGCGGCCTGCGGCATGTTCTGCGGCGGGCCGCTTTCCTGCCCGCCTCCCTGGTCGAGTATGGGGCCGCCCTCGTCGCCGCCGGAGCCCTGCATGTCCTGCATGAAGTCCTTGTCGGAGGCCGGGGACTGGGCGAAGAGCGTGGCGGCCGGGAGCAGGAACTGTTCGGCCAGCAGGCAGAGAGCCGTTAAAATCCGTAAGTGTTTCATATATCCTCCGTTATGTTCGGCCCGCCTGACGGGCGGGCCCCGCTACTGCATCTTCTTCGTAAATCTTTTCAGTTCCCCTTTGTCCTTCCACTCGCAGATTATGTAATCCGAGCCGATCCGGACTATCCTGGCGCCCTTCACGGTCTGGCCCACGGTATACATCTCGCCGTTTATGATGGCCTGGTTCCCCACTATGCCCTGGAGGTCTATCCTCGACGCCGGGCTGTCCACCTGTTTCTTGCGGAGCTCGGCCAGCCTGGCCAGCCGCTCTTCTTCGCGGCGCCTGTCCTCTTCGTCCTTTATCTTCTGGTAGTCGTCGGGGGACATCGTGGGGTCGCGCTGGGATTTAGGGTCGAAATAGGAAACCTTTTTTGCCTGGGTTGAGACCGCCACCTGGGCCGAGGTTGTCGACGCGGCCAGGGCCGCCTGCGCCTGCTTATCCGCCGGGTCCGGCTGCATCCGGGGCGGCGGCGCGCTGGCCGAAGGAGGCATCTCGGGAACGGGCTGCTGCGCGGCCTGGACGGGGCGCGGGGCCTGCGCCGGCGGCTCGGCCGCTTTCGGGGCCGCGGCAGACGCAGCGGCGGCGGCCTGCGGCCAGGCGGCGGGCTTCGGCTGGGCGGCCGCCGTTACGGGCGGCAGCGCGGCTTTATCCGCTCCGGCGAAAAGGGCGGCGGGGGACGGGGCCTTGGAGGGCGCCGCGGCCGCGGTTTCGGCCTCCCGGCCCTTGTTGTTAGACAGCCAGTTATAGAACAGGACGGACGGGACGGCGACCAGCGCCACCAGGAGCATCCATCCTACAAGGCTGGTAAAGCTTTTCATATCGTAACGCCTCTGAAACCTGCGCCTTTACTGTACCGCCGCCGGGGCCGCCGCCTGTCCCTGGGGCTGCGCGCCGAACCTGGGGAAGATGGTCGAAAGCTTCAGCGTCACCTTGACCACCCCGCCGGTCATCGGGTCTTTCCTGAGGTCCATCTCCGCGACCTTGAGCAGTATCGGGGAATTTTCCATGTCCGCGATCCACTTGCCCAGCCGGGGGAAGGTCGTGGTCACGGTCGCTTCGCGCGAAACCAGCAGGAAGTTCCCCACTTCGGATTCCGTCTGCGACGAAAGGGAGTCTATGACTATGCCGTGGCTCTTGGAGGTGGAGGTCATCACGAAATTCAGCCACTCGTCCTTGTCCTTCAGCAGCGGGAGCTTGCGCTGGTACGCCGCGTACCGCGTCTTGGCGTCCTGGAAATCCGCCGCGTGCGCCGAGATTATCTTCAGCTTTTCCAGCTCCATCGTCCTGGTCTTCAGCTTTCCGCCCAGCGGGGAATAGATCAGGAAATAAATGATGATCAGCGGCACGGACGCGAACAGGACCGGCTTCTTGAAGGGCTCAAAGCCCTTGTCCGTGTAGATAATGACGGCGTTATCGACCATGTCCATGACCATGGCCTTTACCTTTTCGAACAGCATTACCAGGAACGGCATATCAGCGCGACCTCTTGACCATGCACTGTATAGTGAAACCGGTGGACTTCAGCGCGGTGCCTCTTTCGCCGTAGCCGGCGGACGGCATCCCGGCGCTTTCGCTTTCGGTCTTGAACTCCATGCCCCCGTGGGGCGGGCCGAATACCTTGAACTCGTCCGTGGCCTTGAGCCCTTTATGGAAAAAGTCGACTATGCGCAGCTTGACCTCGCCTTTGACGACGGTTTCGCCGTTAAGCGTCATCTCCTTGGCGGTGCTCTGGAGCTCGGACGCGGCGAAGGGGCTGGCGTAGCGTATGTTGGTGAGCCAGAGGTCGTTGGGTATCTTCTCGGCTATCACCTGCAGCTTCGGGGCCAGGGAGTCGGTGTCCGCCACCAGCGTGGAGAGCATCCTGACATTGCCCTGGATCTTGTCTATCTTGGCCTTTATGGCGTTGGCGTCGCCGGTGTCGAGCTCTGAAATGTTGCCCACCTGCGCCGTCAGCGTGCTGATCTTCGAAGAGATCATGAACATCCTGACCTGGCTGATAAGCGACAGGAACAGCAGGAACCCGCACACCGCGGCGGTGATGTTCCAGGCGTAGGTCTGGATCTGCTTGTCGATGTTGATGCCCTTGCTGATGCCGGAGATGTCCACCGAGAACGCGTCGCGGACCCGGCCGCGGATGGAGGCGCCCACGGCGTAGAGGGCCGCCGAATCGTTGTCCTTCAGCCCGGCCGCCTTAGCCGGCTCCCACTGCGTGATGGGCATGGTGGTTTCCTGCGCCGCCAGGGATTTCCACGTTTCCAGCCCGTCGCCCGAGAGCATCAGGTTCTTGTAGGTCTGCCCGCTGACGTAGCGCTCCACGAACTGCACGGCGCCTTTTATGTCCAGGCGCTTGCGCTCCGACATAGAGCCCTGGCCTTCGAAATCGTTCTCCCGGTACAGGACGGGGTTGCCGTCGCTGCCGAACAGCATCGAGCTGGAGCTGGCCGAGAAATGTATGTAGGCCTTGCCCAGGTGGTCCTTCGGGTCCAGGAAGGCGAACACGCGCTCCAGCGAGACGGCGTTCATTTCCACCGCGGCCATTTCCAGGCCGGCGCTCTTCATGGTGTTCATCAGGAACTCCACGCTCTTGCGCTGCGTGACGCCGAACAGGACGCCCAGCTTCTTCCCGCCTTCCAGCGGGTAGGCGTTGAAATCGTAGACCACTTCGTCGAAGGAGACGGGTATGTATTTCTTGGACTCGATGGGTATGGACTTGCTCCTGTACCGCTTGTCCACGAACGGCATCACGAAAAAGCGCAGGATGCTGAACTGCGGGGAAAGGGTTATGACCACGCGGGAGGTGTCCCAGCCCACCTTTTTGACCGCGGTCTTGAAAGGCGTCAGCCAGGGGGCTTTTTCGTTGAAAAAGTCGTTGTTATGGGAAAGCGGCCTGAGCATCCCCTCTTTGGGCTGGAAGCCGGTGGGGAGCTTGAGCAGGTGCTCCGTCTGTATCAGGTCCCCGGCGCCGGGCTTTGCCTGGGCGATGCAGATCTCCTTCGGCGAGATATAAATGCCGAGGGAATTCGCGTCCGCCTTGCCTTTGCCCATCATAGGAATGGCCATATATAAATTTAATAATAACTTAAAAGAGCCCGCCGCCGCAATTTCAAAAGCCGGCCCGCCGGCTACTCCTTCCCGACCATCTTGATCTCGACTATGCTTTTCGGGCTGTCGGCTATCTGGGTGGCTATGTCTATCCTTTCCTTCTCTATCTTGTACTTGGTGGAAAGCCTGTTCGCCACGTAATTCACGCGCTTTTCGGCCATGTCCTGCGAATTGGTCTCGCCGGAATAGGCGTAGCCGATGAGCTTCACCTTGGCCATCGGGTAATAATTCATGGTTTCCGCCACCTGCGAGAGCTTCTTTTCGCTGTTGGGCGTGACTATGTCCGTGTCTTCCCTGAAATAGATCTTGTAGCTCATCTGCCCGCTGAATTCGGTGGTTTCCTGCGGCTCTTCGCCGGAGCCCTTGTTCGGCGGCGCCTCGGTCCCGTTCATCGCTTCTTCCGGCGGCGGCTCTTCGGCCGGGGCCTTCTTCTTCTTGGAGATCGGCTTGAGGCCCTTTACGCCTTTCTTGGCCAGGCCGGCGCCTCCCTTTCCCTTGCCTGCCAGGGCTTTGCCCTTGTTCAGGACTTTGGCCTTCGTGCCGGACTTGGGCGCCGGCCGGGACGCGGCCGCCTGGCGGGCCAGCATGGCGCGCTCCTCTTCCGGGCTCGGCTTGATGACAAGGAGCTTGCGCATGTTGGTCTCCCTGCCTTCAGCGTCGGAGGCGGTCACGGAGAACATGTATTTGCCGGAAGGATAGGCCGCGCCGAAGAAGTTCTTCCTGCCGTTCCAGTAGCTCTGGTTGTACTGCGCGCCGTAGCCTTCCATCTTCTGCAGCTGCACGATGCTGTTGTCGGCCTGCACCGAGAAGATCTCGAACTTCCAGGTCGGCTTGCCCGAAGGCGATTCGAAGATGGAGAACTCCACCAGGGAGCCCTCGTTCTTCTGGGTGGAGATGGCCGTGGGATAAATGCCCAGGGAAACCTTGGGCCCCTTCGCCCGGGCTTCCTCCAGCTGCGCCAGCCGCGGCTCTTTTTCGTAATTGAAAAGCAGGACTATGCCGCTGAGGTTGGTGAGCTCCTTCGGGAATTTCACTTCCCCGCCGGTGAGGTTGACGTCCAGCCGGCTCTGCGACACGCCCCGCGAGGCGAAGTAGGAATTGAGCGCTATGGCCCGCCTGATGCTCTTGATCTTCACGTCGTTCTCGACCGTGCCCTCGGGGAGGATGAGGCAGTTGGCCTTGCCCAGAGTGAAGATGAGGCCGGCGAGGTTCGACAGCATCGCGGTGGCGCCGGGCTTGAACGCGGTCTCGTTCGCGAAGAAATAGGAGGAATTGATGGTTACGGCTTTGGGCATGGACTCGCCCATGTAGATCCGGACGGCGTCGGATTTGTTGAGCTCCAGCAGGATGTTCCGGCGCATCTCGGTTATCCTTTCGGAGATCTTCTGGGACATCCGTTCGCGCTGGCCCTCCTCGCTGGAGGCCTGGGCCGTTTCAGTTTCCGACGGGGTCAGGTCTTCGCGGACGTAGCGGGTCTCCTTTCCTGAGGACTGCTGCGGCCTGGAGTTCTGGACCTCTTTCATGGAGCCCTCTTCGGTAGAGCGGTCCTGGGAAGTGGTGACGCCGGAGTTCATGCGCATCGTGATCTTGGAGATGTATTCGTTCGCGAGGGATTTCTCCGAAGGCGTGCCCTTGACGAGGATGTCCATGAACCGGTCCATCGCCTCGTTGTCCTGCCCGTCGTGGTAAAGGCGTATGGCCTGCTCCATCGAGCGGCTCAGCCCCCCCCCGGAGCCCGACTGGCTGTTCAGGAACGAGATCTGCCCGGCCAGCACCAGCGTTATGGCGGCCAGCAGGGCGAAAACCGTTGACTTACCGGAAAGCTTGTTTTTCATAAAGACCCTAAGCCCCTGTGAGGTCGGGGACACCTTGCGGCAAGGTGTCCCCAATGTTTGGGACTCCATGCCTACTGGTCGGGGGACACCTTGCGGCAAAGCGTCCCCAATGCTTGAGACGCCCAATGCCTGACACTTCACGCCTCTTTCTTTCCCGCCGCTATATTTAACATTTTTAGATTTGCCTAAATATTACGGGATTGTTACACAAATATTTCCTAAAGACCCTTAGAGGCCGGGGACACCTTGCCGCAAGGTGTCCCCAATGCTTGATTACTGGGGGAGCTGCTTCAAATGTTCCGCCACCGCCGTGTTGTTGGGCTCCTCCGCCAGGATCCTGCCCCACTCCCGGCGGGCGTCGCCGAAAGCCCTTTCCTGCTCGTACAGCACCGCAAGCCCGTACCTGGCGCTGTTTTCCCGCGGGTTTTTTGCCAGCACCGCCAGCAGGTCTTTTTTTGCGTTCTCGAACCTGCCCGCTTTGAATAAGATCTTCGCCCGCAGCCCCAGGGCGGCGGCGTTGCCCGGCTCCAGGGCCACCAGCCTGTCGGCCAGCGCCTGCGCGGCCGCCGAGGAGTCCCCCCCGGCCAGCCTGTCCTCGGCTTCCCTGTAGGTCCTGTACCAGAGCAGGTCGGGGTCGTCCTTCAGGCCCAGCTGCGCCGCTATGCCCAGGAAGTTCTGGACGAGCATCGCGTCCTTGGGGTTCAGCTTCACCGCGCGCGCGTAGGTCTCCTTGGCGCCGCGGGGGTCCTTCACCTTGGTGTAAAAATAACCCAGGGTGTTCAGCAGGTTGGCGTCCGCCGGGAAGACCCGTACGGCCCCCTTGAACATCTCCACGGCCTCGTCCAGGCCCTCGGCCCCTTCCTTGACGTAGATCTCGGCCATGGCGTGGAACACCGTGATGTTAAGCGGGTTGATAAAAGCGGAAACCTTAAGATTATCAAGGGCGCGCGCGGTTTCGCCCATTTTTTTATTCACTATGGCCATGTTGAAATATATCTCGTCGTAGCCGGCGTTGGAGTTCAGCGCCTCGGCGTAGGCCCAGACCGCGGACTTCAGGTCCCCGGCGCGCACGTAGGCGTTCCCCATCTCGTAATTGCTGTTCACTTCCCTGGGATGGGAGTCGTAGGCTTTTTTAAGCGCGGCGGCGGCGCCGGCGTAATCGTTCTTGCGCATGGTCTTGAAGCCCTTGAAATAATACACCTCGCGCATGAACTGGGCGCGCCAGCAGTTTACGCCCCAGAGGCAGAAGGCGGCCAGCACGGCGGCGGCCGCGAAGTTCGGCGCGCGCAGGCGCCAGGGAGCGGCCGGCCGGTCACCCGAGAGCTTCTTCGAAAGCCCCCCCAGCAGCCACCAGAAGATGAAGGCCGGCACGGCGAAATGCAGCGACACGTTGAAAACGTTGTCGGCGTACATCCCGGCCAGCCCGGCGGCGAAAGGCACCAGCCAGAACCTGTCTTCGGTGCCGGCGTTCCGGTAATACCTGTAGAAGGCGGCCGCCAGGACCGCCAGCAGCCACAGGTAAGCGCCCAGCCCCAGCAGGCCCGTCTGCGAGAAGACCTCCAGCAGTTCGTTGTGCGCGTTGTTGGCGTGGGTGCGGAAAGGCCGAATGGTGTCGAAATTGAACAGCAGCGCGCCCTGGTAGAACGGATAGAAAAGCTCGAACACGCCCCAGCCCTTGCCCAGGAGCGGGCTCTCCAGCCCCATCTGCCAGGCGGAGGTCCAGATGAGCAGGCGCTGGTGGAAGGAGGCGTACATCTGCTCTTCCTTCGGCTGCAGCGTGAGGGCCGACGCGGAGAGCATCTTGGAGGAGCCCTCCGTGAACCTGTCGGCGAGCCCCGACGTGAAGGGCTTCAGCGAATTGGCCGGCCAGGCGAGCAGCAGGAGGACCGCCGCGGCGAAGAACCAGCCCATGAACTTCCTGTTCTGCAGGAATTTCTCCCGGTATTCCCTGAAGGCGAAGACGACGGCCAGCGCGGCCGCCGCGCCCAGCCAGGACGACCGCGTCAGGCTGCACATCAGCATGGCTTCGTAGGCCAGGAACAGGAAGCCGTAAAAGAAGCGCTGCGCCGGCTTTTGCGCGGCCAGCAGGTAAGCCAGCGAGAAAGGCAGCAGCATTACGAGGTAGGAAGAAATGAAGTTCGGGTTGCCGAAAGTGGAGACGGACCTGTTGCCGTACGGGTTAAGGAGCTTGGCCCAGATGATCTCCACCTGGAAATACTGCAGGATGCCGTAGAGGGACGCGATGCCCCCGGCGGCCATCGCCAGGTGCAGGAAATCCTCCTGGGTGAAGTTCCGCACCAGCAGCACGGCGGCCGCCGCGCCCGCCAGCCACAGCATCCCGCCGTAGGGGTCCCAGAAGCGGTTCAGCAGGCTGTCCCCCGCCGCCGGCGTCCTGAGCTCCGGGAACAGCAGCCAGAGCCCGCCCCAGATCAGTATGAGGGCCAGCCAGCCCGCGGTGGAGCGGCGCAGCGGCTCCCTGTCGAAAGGCACCTTCTGCGCCAGCAGGAAGGCCAGCGCGCAGTTGGTGAGCGTGAAAAGCCCGACGCGGATCCCCTCGCTGGCTATGGCCGGGCGGAAAAAAGGGGCGTGCGAAAAATAGGCGCGCGCCAGGCTCAGCGCGCACACTCCCAGCAGCCCGGCCAGCGGCGCGTACAGGATGTTGGGCGGCAGGCTCCAGGACTTTTCCCTGACGGCGTTGAAGATCAGCAGCGCGCCCGCGGCCAGCAGCGCGCCGTTGAGCAGGGTTATCTGCAGGTAATACGGGTTGCGGGTCAGGTCGGTGAAGAACAGCAGCGGGGAGA
>CAZJUL010000087.1:0-9632 GCA_964549095.1 uncultured Elusimicrobiaceae bacterium | reverse complement strand
CTGAGCGGCACATATTTGGCCAGCCTGAGCGGTGCGAGCCTGACCGGGCTCACCGCTGCGCAGATCCCGTTCATCTCCTCGGCCGTCTACTTCGCCAGCACGGATACGGTCACGGGCCAGAAAGTTTTCACCAGCACCTCCGGCGTGAGAGTGGCCTTCGGGATAGTGGCTGCGTCGGGCAGTTTCACCGGCGGCATCACGGCCTCCAGCGCCACTACGACGGGCGACGCGGAACTGCGCGGCGTGATAAAGGCCGGCAGCGGGCTCAATCAGATAACCACGGCAGCGGGCCTGCTGGACGCCAGCAAACTGACCGGCAGCCTTCCCGCCATCAGCGGCGCCAGCCTGACCGGGCTCACCGCTTCGCAGATCCCGTTTATTTCCACGGCGGTCTACTTCGCCAGCACGGACACCGTCAGCGGCCAGAAAGTATTCACCAGCACTACGGGCGTGAATGTGCTCTACGGCGTCAAGGCGGCTACGATGACGGTCACCAATAACGGCGCCGGCGCGCTGACCGTGACCGGCGGTATAACGGCCGGGGGCGTGGGCATCATCGGGACGGACGGCAAGATACCGGCACTGAGCGGCACATATTTGGCCAGCCTGAGCGGTGCGAGCCTGACCGGGCTCACCGCTGCGCAGATCCCGTTCATCTCCTCGGCCGTCTACTTCGCCAGCACGGATACGGTCACGGGCCAGAAAGTTTTCACCAGCACCTCCGGCGTGAGAGTGGCCTTCGGGATAGTGGCGGCCACGCTCACGGTGACCGGAAATAACGGGATATACGGCCTGGCGGTCTCGTCGAACATTACCGCCGCCGACAGCCGGCTCAATACGCTTAACGGGAATGTCGGCATAGGCCTGGCCGCGCCGGCGGCCGCGCTGCACGTGCAGTCCTACGCGGCGGGGGCGAATACCCTGTATGTCTCTACTTCGGCCACCGCGGACCATTACAGCCTGCACGTTTCTTCTACCGGGATAACGCGGGTCAAGAACCTGGTCATCGAGAACCGCACCGACACCCCGGCGAACCCGGAAACCGGGCAGATCTGGCTGAGGGTGGATTAAATCAGGTCTGTGGTATGGGGCGCAGTAATTCGCATATGAAATTTTATTGTTCCTTTATGTCCGGAATGGGCCTGCGCTGCGCCGCAGTGTTAATGACGCTATTCGTGGCGGCGGGTATGGCGCACGCGGATTCGGTATTAAGCTCCGGTACGGTGCGCACCGGCTTGACTACCGGTTGGGCTAACCCTGATTTCATCCTTGCCGGAGACACCAGCCTCGCTGTGTTTACAGGCGGAACCCAGACCGCATCCACCGTGACGGCTTTCGGCTTCTCTTTGCCCGGCAATGCTACGGTGTCGGGAATCGAGGTGCTGGTAACCGGCTATGCGGCGAGCACGGTGGGGAACCGGGCAAAATACTTTGTAACTCTCACGAAAGACGGGAGCACAGCCGTCACGGCGGATTATACGGGAACTTTTGTGGCCAGCCCGGGTTCGACCATATCCACCGGCACCGCAACCGACCTGTGGGGGGCTAGTTGGTCATATTCCGATATCAATAGCCCGAATTTCGGCGTAATAGTCAGGGACGCGGATGCCGCCACCACCCAGGCGCTGGATTTCGACTGGGTCGGCGTGATGGTATATTATACGCTGCCGTCCCCGGCGTCGCCCGGCGTTTCCTCGGTATATCTTTCAAGCGTTTCGGTGAGCTGGACGCAGGTGGGGTCCCTGGCCGGCTATATTGTCGAGGCTTCTACCTCCCAGCAATTTACGGGTCCGACCCTCACATCTTCAACTACCCCGAATGGAACGAACAACGATCTTACCGTGCCGGACCTCCCCCAGCTTTCAAGCAATACGGTTTACAATATCCGTGTGGGTTCGCTGTGGGGGAACAGCACCAGCTACGCCGCGACGCTGACCACCGCGACGCTGGCTAATATAGTCGAGAACCCGGCGGTCTACGGCGTGTTCATGAGCAGCATTACCGTGAACTGGCTGCCGAGGCCCGAAGCCCCGCTTGAAGATTCCTGCTCCGGCTACATACTGCAGGCGGACGACGATATCAATTTCGGCAGCCCGGTATCCAGCGTCACCACGCAGGGTCCCACCGCCGTGACCACGCTGACAGTAACCGGGCTGGGGGGAAACACCCAGTATTATCTGCGCTACGGCGCTCTGAATACCACCCATTTCGTGCCGAACTATTATTCCACCGGCGCGGTAGTCACCACGCAGCTCGGCTTCGTGGACTGCGGCCTGAACTATTATGACGGCGCAACCGTGGTCACCTTCGCCTGCGAAGCGCCCGGTTCGGTGACCTCCCGCCTCCAGATCTACAAGGCGCCCGATGTTTACGGCATCGTCCTGGTCGATGTCGCGGACCCGAACGCTTCGAAGATGAATGTGTGGACCCCCGACGGGCTTAAAGCCATCCGGAAGTACCCCTGAAATAAGAGACAGCGCCGCGCGGCGGCCGGCGGATAATTCCCGCCGTTTTCTTCGTTATTTCTTCGGGATTCCCGCCGTATATTCCGGTAAACTATAGATATCTATATGGAACGCGGAAAACTCGCCCTGAACGCGACGCTTTCCGCCGCGAAGGTTTTATTTGCGGCGGCGCTCTTCTGCGTCCCCGCGTCCGCCGGCACGCCGGGTTCGGCCGCCGGCAACTTCCTGCAGTTCACGCCCAGCCCCAGGGCCAGCGGGATGGGGGAATCCTACGTCTCCATAGCCGAAGACGCGTACGCGGCCTATTGGAACCCGGCCGGGCTCGCGGCCGTGGAGCGGCCGGAAGTGGCGGCCACCTATAACGGCTCTTTCGAGGATGTGGCGCACCAGTACCTGTCGTTCGTGTACCCGCTCAGCGGCGGCCGCAGCCTGGGCCTGAACATCACGCGGCTTACCGTCGCGCCTTTCCAGGGCTACGACGCCGCCGGCTACAGGACGAAAAAAGTGGACGCGGCCGACACCGCGGTAGGCGGCGCGTACGCCGTGACCCTGCTGAGGGACGATATAGCCCGCCCCGTGCTGAACGCCGGCGTAAACCTGAAATTCATCAGCGAAACCCTGGACACCGTTTCCGCCACCGCGCTGGCGCTGGACTTCGGCGCGCTTTACTATATGCGGCCGGAAAAACCCTGGCTGAAAAACCTTCCCGGCCAGGAATTCAGGGTAGGGCTCGCGGTCAGGAACCTCGGCACCGCGCTCGAATTCGACAGCACGCCGTTCGCCCTGCCGCTGTCGCTGAACCTGGGGACTTCGTGGATCAGCCACCCGTCGGGCGATTCCACCCTGGCGGTCAGCCTGGACCAGTCCGTTTCTAAGGACGACGCTTATTCCGCCGCGCTCGGCGCGGAGTTCAGCGCCTTCCAGCTGCTGGCGCTCAGGCTGGGCTACAAGACCGGGCAGGATATGGGGTCCGGCGTCAGGTTCGGCGTGGGCTTCAGGCTCCCGTTCATGGACCTGGACTATTCGATGTCGCCGTTCGGCGACCTGGGCGCAATGCATAAATTCGGGGTGGCGATGCGTTTCGGCCGGCCGTCTGCCCGCCCGCCGCTGGAGGCGGCCCTCCGCCAGGCAGAGGCTACCCTGCCGCAGCCGGAGGCTGTCCCGGGCGCCGCGCCCAAGGAAAAAGCCGAGAAGCTCAGGGAATTCTCGGCCAATTACCTGGCGCTGGCGCGGCAGAACATCGGCGAGCGGCGCTACTCCCTGGCGCTCGAAAATATCGGCAACGCCTTCAACCTGGAGCCGGGGCTGGACGCCGGCGACTGGGGCGAGAGGCACAGGCGGCTGGGCGCGCTGAACAAGGCGCTCAGGCTCAAAGACACGCCCGCGCGGGAAAACCGCCTGCAGGAAGACACCGAGCAGTCCGCCGCCGCCTGCCACGCGATAGCCGAATACCTGGAAGGCCACGATATGAAGGCGGTACTCCTGGCGCACGCCGCCCTCGGCGCCGACCTGGGCGGGGACGCGCTGTTCGAGGAGCTGCTGAACGTGCTCGGAGACCTTACCAAGATCGGCGTGCGCAGGGACGAGGTGCTGACCAAGAACGCGCTCATCGCCGAGAAGCTGAAAAAGTCGGCCCGGGCCTTCTACAGGCGCGAGTTCATTTCCGCGGTGAAAGAATGCGAAGAGGCCATCCTCCTGGACGATAACAGCCACCTCTGCTGGACCCGTCTCGGCTCGGCCTACTTCATGCTGGGCGACAAGGCGAAGGCGCGCAAGGCCTACGAAAAAGCGCTGCAGCTGAAGCCGGAAGACGAGGTCACCTTCAAGTTCATGCAGTCCCAGGGCTGGAAGTAGCCCGCTCCTATGGAAATGCTGATCATAATCTTCGTGCCCTTTATCCTGATGATGGCGGGGGCCAGCTTCCTCGTCGTCGCGCAGGTCTCGGGTTTCGTGCAGTCGGGGATCCTGAACCGGCGCCAGTATGTTTCCAACCTCGTCATCAGGCGGTACATGGCGCAGATAACCGCTGCCAGGAACCAGCTGTTGCAGCGCAGCGGCGAACTGGAGACGCTCTCTTCGGAGCTGGCACTTTCCAACCAGGAGCTGGGGCAGCTGAACGACATGAAATCCAAATTCCTTTCGATGGTCGTGCACGACGTGCGCACGCCGCTGGCCTCCATTAAAGGCTTCAGCGAGCTGCTGATAAGCAGGAACAAGGAGAAAAAGGACGCCGAGTACCTGGGCAACATCCTGGGCGCGACCGACCAGCTGGGGCGGCTCATAGCCGACCTGACCGACCTGGCGATGATAGAGGCGGGCAAGCTGAAGATGGACAAGGCCGTCTATGATTTTGCCGAAACGGCGCGGGACATCCTCCCCGGCATCTCGATAAACGCGCAGAAAAAGGGCGTGGAGCTGGAAGTCGCCGAGCTGCCGGAGGGCTTTATGCTCTACGGCGATAAGTTCAGGCGTTCGCAGGCCCTGATGAACCTGCTGAACAACGCCGTTAAATTCACGCCGGCGGGGCGGCGCGTGGAGCTGGCGCTTAAAAAAGAGGGGCGGTACGCGGCCGCTTACGTCAGGGATTCCGGCATCGGCGTGCATCCCAGCGAAACGCAGAAGATCTTCCAGAAGTTCTACCAGGCCAAATACCAGAAGAACCAGAAACTCCGCAAAGAAGGCTGGGGCCTGGGGCTGGCCATCGCCCAGGAGATAGTAAGATCGCACGGGGGGGAGATAGGCGCGTCCAGCCCGGGGCTGGGCAAGGGTTCCACTTTCTGGTTCAGGGTGCCCGCCGGGCTGTGAGGCGGGATTTATAATTACTTGTTAGTAATATGGATATAACTTTTCTGAAACAGGGCATTGGTATACTTTAACTGCGGCCGTACACGGGGAGCAGCGCCCGTTCCGGCGTTCGCGTTTTATACTGTTACCGGGCTGAACATATGTCTGAAAGCGCAAAAATATCGAAGCCGGTTCTCCGCCTCTGGACGGCCCTCCGGGTCCTGGCGGCCGCCGCTTTCCTCCTGGCCCCTTGCGCATTGCCCGCCGCCGCGCAGAACCTGCCGCTGGACGACAAGGCCAGGTACGAAAAAACGCTGGAGGAGAAAGTAGAAGGCGTCCTGTTGAAGCTGCTCGGTCCCAACCAGGCCAAGGTCGTGGTGCAGGCCAGCATGGATTTTACCAGGACCGAGAAGGTGAACCTCACTTCCGAAGCCGCGGCCAACCCGGAGAAAAGCTCGCTGTTCAAGTGGGAGAACATGTCCAGCGACTCCTCGATCCCCGGCATCCCCGGCACGAAGGTCTCGATGGCGGAGAACGCGACCAGTTACCTCATGCCCGGCTTTCCCAGCCTGGAGCCCATCGGCTCGGAAGAGAAAAGCTACCAGCGGCAGATGCTGTACCCGGCTTCCTTCATAAAAAGGCTTACCGTGTCGGTCATCCTGGATAAGAACAGGAGCAACGCCGAGGCGCAGAGCGTCAGGACGGTGGTTTCGGAAGTGCTGGGCCTGGACCTGGCCAGGGGGGACGAGCTGTCCATCATCCGGACGCCGTTCGCGCCTTTCTGGAAGACGCTTTGGTACACGCCCGACGCCGTCAGCGTGATCTTCAAGTACGTCATACTGACCATCATGGGCATAGTGGCCATGATAGTCGTGTCGATAGGGTTCCTGCGGCTGGCCGGCGCTATGAACACTATGGCCCAGGCGCAGCAGGGGCAGCAGATCACAATGGACCTGGGGCGTGAAGCGCTGGCCGCGGCCGCCGGGCCGGGCGCCGCCGAAAAGCCCTCCCCTTCCCCGGCAATGCCAAAGGAGGCCGAAGTCGCGGCGGCAGGGCGGCGCGAGCTGATGTTCGACGTCCGCCCGGACCAGGTGGATTCCCTGGCCGCGCTCATGGCCGGCGAAGACCCGGGCAACGTGGCCCTGGTCGCCAACCATCTTAAACCTTCCGTCAGGAGCGCGTTCCTGGACAGGCTTCCCGCCGGGATGTCGGCGGATGTGGTTTCGCACATGGCGGGCGTCCGCTTCGTCGAGGCCGACATCATAGCCACCATAAAAGAAGAGCTCGAGCGCAAGCTGAGCGGCGCGGTGGGCGGCGTCAGCACGGTGGTGGAGGCGCTGGACAAGGCGGGCCTGAAAGCCCGGAAGAGCATGCTGGAACAGCTTGAAAAAAAACATCCCGAAATAGCCCGGCAGGTCAGGCTCAAGGTGCTGCTGCCGGAAGACCTGGAGCGCCTTTCCGACAAGGACCTGGCCGCGCTCGCGGCGGCGGTGAAGCCCGAAGACCTGGCCTCGGCGTTCTGGGGCCTGCCGGCGGCCTTTAAGGAAAAGATAAAGGCGCAGCTGCCCGAAAAGAGCTGGCAGACGGTATCGCAGGCCGCCAGGTTCGGCGCGCCGTCGGACGAGAAGGTGGATTCCGCGGTCGAGCACCTGGTGGACTCCGCGCGCGCGCTGATACGGGAAGGCAGGATAGCGGACCCGCTGGACAGGCCCGCGGAGCTGCTGGAGAATAAGGGCGCCTGAGATGAGGCTTTAACATGGACTCAGAAAATTTAAGACCTAACAGCGGGCCGGGCGGAGGGAAGAAGGATTCCATCTTCGCCGGCCTGAACCCCGCTCCACCGCCGCCGGTCCCCCGGCCGGAAGGGGAAAGCGTGTCCGCTTTGAAGCAGAAGATAGACAGCCTGGAACGGAACCTGGTCTCCATCATCGAAAGAAAGCTGGACGAGCAGCAGAAAGAGCAGCTGAAGGCCGCCGACGCCCGCAGCAAGACCATCTCTCCGGACACGGAATACCTGCTTAAAAAGATCGACGACATCGAGAAAAAAGTGCTGGAGTTCAACCAGAACGCGGTGCTGGCCGCCGCCGAGATCAAGAAGGGCGACGAGCTGAAGACCGGCGCGCTGAAAGAGCTGGAGCCCCTGCTGGACGCGCTGAGGGGGCAGTTCGACAGGACCACGGCCAGGCTGGACGACCTGGATAAGAAGGTGACCAGTCTTTTCGGGCTGGCCGCGGCCGGGCAGGCCGAGGCCGCCAAAGCCCGGGACGAGGCCATAACGAAGCTCGCCGGGACCGGGAACGGCCTGGCGGCGGGCCTGGCCGGGCTGCAGAAGGATACGGCTGACCGGCTGGCCTCTATGGAGAAAGCCCTGGCCGAGAGCCTTGCGCGCGTGGAAAGGAAGGCGGCGGATATTTCCGCGGCCGGCGACACCCTCCAGGCCAGGAACGCCGACGCGGCGAAGGCCGGCGCCGTGCGCGACGAAGACCTGGGCGCGCGGCTGGAGAAGCTCGCCAGGAAGATGCACGACTTTTACGAGATAAGCCGCATTGAGCAGTCGGCCAGGGACGCCGCGGGCAAGCTGACCGACGTGTCCGTAAACAAACTGGCCGGGCACGTGGAAGAGCTGGGCAAGGAGATAGCCGACCTGAAATCCTTCGTGGCCGTTGAAGAGGCGCGGGCTACGGAAGCCGCCAGGACCGGCGCCTCCATCACGAAAGAAAGCCTGGAAGAGCTGGGCAAAAAGCTGGAGTATTTCTCGAAGCTCACCGTGCGCGGCCAGGCCCGGAAAGAGGACGAGGAGCGGGCTACGCGCGACGAGCTCAGGAAGAAGATAGACCAGCTGGCCGAGGCTTTCAAAAAGGATTCCCGCCTTGTAGCCGACCGGCTCTCCGTCGGGGAAAAGCGGACGGGCGACCTGGCGCAGGCTCTGGACAAGGCCCTGCCGGAAAAATATTTCGCGGAGCTGAAGGCCTCCGCCGACGCGATGCTGGCGCTGCGGGAAGAGTTCCGCGAACAGTCGGAGGACTTCACCGCCGTCTTCGAAACCTTCAACCGCCTGGCCGACGAGTACAGGGTCAGGGCCGGCCTGCTGGAAAAGACCGTCTCCGGCAACGACCGGCTGCTGCAGGAGGCTTTCGAAAAGATCGGGCAGATGCTCGGCCGGAACTCCGCGCAGTTCCTGGCCGACCTGAAAGAGAAGAACAGGGCGCAGCTGGAAACCCTGAACTCTAAATACGCGGACGCGCTGGCGAACATGCGGTCGATGGACGCCGTATATTCTTCGCTGGACGCCGTCTCCAGGCGGCTGGACGCCTACCAGAAGAAGTTCGAAGGTTTCCTCACCGCCGTAGACAAAGAACAGCTTTCGGCCGTGCTGGGGGTTTCGGGCGTGCGCATCAGGAAGAACCTGGACGCGGTGGGGGAAATGCTGTCCGAGATGAAGCACGAGGCGGCCTTCATAGACGGCGTGAAGAAGGATATGGGGGACAGGCTGAAGGAAGCTTTCAAAAAGCCGGAATAGCCCCAAAAGGAATTAATGGGGACAGGCTACTTTATTTTAATAAAGTAGCCTGTCCCCATTTATTGCCTGGCTGAGCGGAGAATATAACGGGGAACTATATTTTGTATAATTAACTTTGATTTTATATACAGCGACGAGGATACACCGATGGCCGTGCAAAACACCGACTACTCCAAGACCGTTTTCCTGCCGAAAACCGGCTTTTCCATGAGGGCCGGGCTGCCGCAGAAAGAGCCGGAACTGCTGCAGTTCTGGACAAAAATTGACCTTTACCGGAAAATGCTGGAACTGAGAAAGAATTCCAGGCCTTTCGTCCTGCACGACGGCCCGCCCTACGCCAACGGCAACATCCACATAGGCCACGCGCTCAACAAGATCCTGAAGGACATGGTGGTGAAATCGCACGCCCTGCTGGGCCGCTACACTCCCTACGTGCCCGGCTGGGACTGCCACGGCCTGCCCATCGAGCAGGCGCTGCTGAAAGAGATGAAGATGGGCAAGCGCCACATCGACGACATCCCCGCCTTCCGCCGCAAGGCGCGCGAATTCGCCGCCCGCTTCATAGACATACAGCGCGAGGAATTCAAGCGCCTTGGCGTCTTCGGCGCCTGGGACAAGCCTTATGTCACAATGACCAACGATTACGAAGGCACGGTGATAAAGGCTTTCCGCGAGCTGCTGGAGAAGGGGCACATACACCGCGACAAGAAGACCATCTACTGGTGCGTCACCTGCGAGACCGCGCTGGCCGACGCCGAGGTGGAATACAAGGACAAGACCTCCCCGTCCATCTACGTGCGCTTTCCGCTGGAGACCCTGCCGGAAGCGCTGGCCGCTTCGGGCGGCCGCTCTTCCATCGTGAT
>CAZJUL010000086.1:4134-9729 GCA_964549095.1 uncultured Elusimicrobiaceae bacterium | reverse complement strand
TTCTTCTTCTGGGCGAACATCGCCAGGCGCTCCAGGCCGTAGGTTATCTCCGCGCTGATGGGGTTCAGCTCGTACGAGGCCATCTGCTGGAAATAGGTGAACTGCGTTATCTCCATTCCGTCCAGCCATACTTCCCAGCCCACGCCGGACGCGCCCAGCGTCGGGGATTCCCAGTCGTCCTCTATCCAGCGAATGTCGTGCTCCTCGTGGTGGATGCCTATGGCCTTGAGAGAGTTAAGGTAGATCTGCTGTATGTCCGCCGGCGGCGGCTTCACTATGACCTGGAACTGGTAGTACTTTCCCAGGCGGTTGGGGTTCTCGCCGAAGCGCCCGTCGCCCGGGCGGCGGGAAGGTTCCACGTAAGCGACCTTCGTGGGCTTCGAAGTGAGCGAGCCGAAGAAGGTGGCCGGGTTGAAGGTGCCGGCGCCTTTTTCAAGGTCGTAAGGCTGGATCAGGGCGCAGCCCTGTTTGGCCCAGTAGGCGCTGAACTTGAGTATGATGTCCTGGAAATTCACGTGGCCTCCAAGTATCAAGCATTGGGGACATGCCCCGCGGCGAGGCGTGTCCCCGGCCCGCTATGCTGAAGTTTCAAGCATTGGGGACACCTTGCGGCAAGGTGTCCCCGGCTTCTAAGGGGCTGTAAGGTATTATACTTAAAAAAATTCTTCCGTTTTCAGGCGCTGGCCGATCTGCTCCTCGAAGAACCGGGCCAGCAGGTTGTCGAGATAGTCGCTGTCCCCGGGCCTGCCTTTCAGCGCGTGCACCTCGGCCCAGGCCCCGGCGTGCAGGGTCTCCCAGAGGGCGGCGTCCAGGCCGGACGCGGTGTGCCTCAGCCCGAAGCCGGCGCACTCCATCACCCGCAGCGCGAAAGCGTAGCGCATCCAGCGCGACAGCCCGCCGGCGTCCAGCTCGCGCAGCGCGCCCAGCAGCAGCTCGTATTTTTCGGCGCTGGGACTGTGGGCCGGCGTGAGCCTGGACACCACCTCGCAGCAGTAAAGCGCCATCACCATCCGGTCCATGTCGCGGCGGATGCCGGGAAAAACGGACAAGGTCTTGCCGCCGGTGCAGACCGGGAAGTTGGACCCGTTCTTGAGGAAAAAGCGGTAATCGCCGAAGCTGATGGGTTCGGAAAGGGCCTTCAGCTTGCCCTTCGGCAGGCGCACGCTCTTGAAATTCACTTCCAGCTTTCCGCGCTCTTCGGTGTAGACGGTGACGATGCGGTCGTTCTCCCTGAGCGGGCGCCGCCACAGCACAATGCCGCGGTCGCAGAAGATCATTTATACGTCACCTGCTTTCTATCCTTATATCGGAAGTCTTGTCGAAGTTCTGCCGGATGTCCACCACAAGGGAGCGCCCGGACTTCTTCGCTTTGATAACGGCGAAATTCCCGTACCGGCTGTTTTCGCGCTCGACTATGCGCCAATTGGCGCCGGCGAAACCCTTCAGGTAGGCCTCGTAGATAGCGTCCTTCGTATCGGTGCCCGACAGGTAAAGGCGCCCCAGCCCGTTAATGTCCAGGTCCCTCCTGGTGACGGCGGCATCGCCGTAGACCGGTATATCGCCCGGCAAGGCCCCGGTCCCGGCCGGCACGGCCTGGCCCGAAGTTGCAGCCGGCGGCCCTCCGGCCCCGGAGTCAATTTCGGCGAGGATCACGTAGCTGAAGAAAAAATAGAGCGACGAGTACAGGCAGGTCACAAAAAAGACCCCGCCGATCTCCGCCTTCGGCCTGTCGTTCAGGATCTCCGCCGCCCTGTAGAGCACGATAAGGACCCAGATGTAGAGGAGGGTAAACACGGGCCCGAGGAAGTTGGCGGGCCAGCAGACTACGAAGGCGAGGCCAAGCACCCTGAAAAGCTGCATGAACCGGATATTGCTCCCCGCGAGCCGGTAGAGGCCGGCCATGGCGCCCAGCATCAGTAAGAAGCCGGAGCCCACCAGTATAACGCTCCCGAAGATCCTGGGGCCGTCCAGCCGGACAAGCCCGGGAAGCGCGGCCCAGAGAAAGACTATCGAAAGCGCCGGGAGAGTGGAGCTTTCGTCATTGGCGACCTTTTTAATGGCCGCTCTGTCCAGCTTCAGGACCCCCCAGGTCTCGAGGGCTACGGCTATTATCCGGATTATAATTTTAGTCGCCATAAAATAAGGACAGGCCCGCCGGTAACAAAGTAATAATAGCAAAAAGGAAAAGGGGGACGCTGATGATTAAATGACTAACTGCCATAGATCAAATCTGAATAGTAGCACCAAAAAGGCGATCCTGATCACAAATCGCCGCAAAACAGGAACCGGCCTGTCGAATCAGTCACAAGAAGCCGAAAACTTGCGAAAAACCCTGAAATTAGTCATTTAGTCATCAGCGTCCCCTTATTTTTGATATAATAATACACATGCTACCGACATATAGACCAAATGTTCGCAGAAGGAAGAAACACCTCGGCTTCCGCGCCAAGATGAAGACCACTGGCGGAAGGAAGACCCTGGCGCGCAGACGCGCCAAGGGCAGATGGCACCTGATCCCCGACATAGATTGAACCGGATCAAAGGGATAAGGTGAAAAAATTCCCGTTCTCCCGAAACGAGCGCCTCCGCCTGCGGAAAGTTTTCGAATCCGTCTTCAGCGAAGGCGCCAGGACCGCGACGCGCGACCTGGCGATGTGGTCGCGCTTTGCGGCCGAAGGGGAAAAGGACGGGGCGCCGCAGCCGGCTGCCGGAAAAAAACTGGGGCTGGTCATCAGCAAAAAGACGGGCGGCGCCGTGCGCCGCAACAGGCTTAAACGGCTTTTAAGGGAAGCCTTCAGGTTGTCCAAGGACGGTTTAAAGGACGGAGCCCGTGTTATCGTTTATCCGAAGATCGGATGCCGGATACAGAAACTTTCAGAGGCCCGCGAAGCGCTCGGCGCGCTCTGGGCCAGGGCGAAGATAGCGCAATGACTGCGATTACTCCCCGCGCCCGGGACCTGGCCGCGAACGCGCTTCAAGCGGCTTACAGGCTTTTCAGGCCCCTGTTAGGGCCGCGCGCCTGCAGATTCCATCCGACCTGCTCCGAATACGGCTTCCAGTCCTTAAAAAAACACGGCATGTTCCGCGGCGCTTTTTTGAGCGCCAAAAGAATATCCCGCTGTCACCCATGGCACCCGGGCGGCTACGACCCGGTACCGTGAAACCGCCGCAACGACCTGAAGCGCCCTTTTATACAAGGAGTCAGTAAATGCAAAAGAACCTGGTATTGGCGGTAGTGCTTTCATCCGCGGTCTACCTGCTCTGGTACGCCTTCATAGAAAAGCCGCAGCCCGCGCCCGCCTCTCCGGCCGTCCAGACCTCGCAGGCGGCGGACGCCTCTTCCGCCCAGCCAGCCCAGCCTTCAGCCCCGGGCGCCGCCCCGGCCGCCCCGCAGCCCGCCGCAGCAGTCACCGATTGGCAGAAGACCGCCGTGGAGATCAAGCTGCAGAAGGCCGCTTATCTTTTCCACGCCTCCGGCGCGTCCCTGAAAAGCATCGTCTACCAGGGCCCCGTGGCCCCGCTCGAGCTGATACCGGACCCCGCCCCGGGCTTTTTAAGCAGCTTCGAGAACCTGAATTTCTCCTTAAAGAACAAGAACTCCGACAGCGTCACCTTCGCCGCCGACGCCCCGAACGGCGTCACGGTAACCAAGAAATTCACGCTGAACGGGGAAGAAAAAATAAGCCTCCTGGAAGTCACCGCAGGCCGAACTGCCGGCGTGGACGCTGCGGCTGGGGCCGGGGCTGGGCACCGTGAAGAGCGAAGAGAAAGAAAACCCCGACCTCTGGAAAGCGCAGTACACCGTAATGGAAACGGGGAAAAAGCACCCCACCATAAAAAAACTTAAAGAAACCGGCGCCGCCGGCGATTGGGGCTGGGCCGGCATCAACAACAGGTATTTCCTGGCCGCCGTTTTCGGCGACGGCCTCAAAAGGGGAGAGCTGGGCCTCGCCGAACCCAAGATCAAGGACGAAAAAGCCCCGCTGCTCTCCATCCCCTTCGAAGCCTCCGCGCTGGCCCCGAAGGAAACCAAGACCTGGAAGATAGAGTTCTTCATCGGGCCCAAGGATTACAAGAACCTCCAGCAGCTCGGGCGCGGCCTGGACCGCGCGGTTGATTTCGGCTTCTTCTCGCCGCTGGCCAAGCTGGCCAATTCGGCCCTGGGCTATTTCTACGAGGTCACCGGCAATTACGGCTACGCCATAGTGATACTGAGCATCATACTGCAGCTGCTCCTCACCCCGCTGAGCGCCAAGAGCTACAAGGCCATGGCGGTGATGAAGAAGATACAGCCCGAGATGCAGTCCATACAGAAGCGCTACAAGGACGACCCCAAGCGGCTGAACTCGGAGATAATGGAGCTTTACAAGCGGCACGGCACCAACCCGCTGGGCGGTTGCCTGCCCATGCTGCTGCAGATACCGGTGTTCTTCGCGCTGTTCACGGCCCTGAGGGAATCCTGGAACCTGCACGGCGCGGGCTTCATCTTCTGGATAAAGGACCTCTCGTCTAAAGACCCGTACTACGTCCTGCCGCTGGTAATGGGCGGCATAATGTTCCTGCAGTCGCATCTGAACCCGCAGGGCGGCGACCCTTCGCAGGCGGCAATGATGAAATGGATGCCGGTGATCTTCACCTTCATGTTCCTGACCTTCCCGTCGGGGCTGGTGCTCTACTGGCTGATAAACAGCATCTGGGGCTTCGCCCAGACCATGTACATGAAGCGGCACGAAGCGTGATTTTGGATTATCATTCAGGAGGAAAAATGAAAGAGATAAAAGTGGAAGCGAACACCATACCGGACGCGGTTGAAAAAGGCCTGACGGAACTCGGCCTGCGGCGCGACCAGGTGGAAGTTGTAGTGGTTAACGAAGGCTCAAAAGGGTTTTTAGGCTTCGGCGCTAAAAAAGCCTGCGTCTGCCTGCGGGAAAAGAAATGGACCGGCGGGGCGCAGGAAGAAGAGCGCCAGCCGGAACGCCAGGGCGGCCGGGACCGCGGGCGCCGCGGCGGCGGACGCGACGGCGGCGGGCGGGACGGCGGACGGGGCCGTGACGGCGGGCGCGGGCGCGACGGCGGGCCCAGGCGCGAACAGTCCAGGCACGGCATGTCCAGGCCCGGCTACCAGAGGGTGGACCGCGAACCCGCGGGCACTGCAGCCCCGGGCGCGCCGCAGATACCGGAAAGCCGCCCCGAGGAAAGGCAGTACCGGGACAGAAGGCCGGAGCCGGTCTATACCGATATCGCCATAACGGCGGACCCGGCGGCGGTGAAACCCCCGGAAGACCCGCTTGAACACGCCAAAACTTCTCTGGCGAAGCTGCTGGAGCTGATGGGCGTGCAGGCCACCGTTACCGACGCGTCGCACGATGCGGCCGAAGGCGTCATCACGGTCAGGTTCGATTCACCCGAGTCAGCGGCCTTCACCGGCGACAACGCCAGGGGCCTGCAGTCGCTGCAGTTCCTGGTGAACTCGATGGTCAACAAGAGCCGCCACGGCCGCATAGCCGTCAGGATAGACACAGCCGACTACTGGAAGCAGAAAGAAGCCGAACTCATCAAGCGGGTGGAAGCCGCCGTGAAAAGCGTGCAGGAAAC
>CAZJUL010000086.1:0-4124 GCA_964549095.1 uncultured Elusimicrobiaceae bacterium | reverse complement strand
CAGCCCTACCGGCTGGACCCGATGCCGGCGCCCCTGCGCAAGTTCGTGCACAGCCTGGTGAAGGCTTCCTTCCCCGGGATGGAAACCTGCTCTGAAGGCGAAGGCCGGTGGCGCAAGGTCGTCATCAAGGCGGCCGCCAAAAAGGAAGAGGCGGCGAAGCAGTAGCGGAACACCGCCCAGGATCCAAGCGGGACGGGGACACCATGCGGCATGGTGTCCCCCGTTTCTGATATATGCTGATCCCAGACACCACCCAGACCGTCGTGGCGCCCGCGTCCGCGCCGGGCAGCGGCGCCATAGCGGTGGTGAGGCTTTCCGGGCCGGCCGCGTTCGCCGTGGCCAAAGAGTTCCTGGAACCCCGCAAGGCGTTCGACGCGCCCAGACCCCGCTCGGCCCACCTGCTCGCGGCCCGCGAGAACGGGCGACTGCTCGACAGGACCATAACCCTTCTTTACCCCGCTCCCGGCAGCTACACCGGCGAAGATATGGTGGAGATCTTCTGCCACGGCTCCCCGTACATAATCTCCAGCCTGGTGAACCTCGCCATAAAACACGGGGCAGTAGAGGCCCGGCCGGGGGAATTCACCTTCCGCGCCTTCATGAACGGCAAGCTGGACCTGGCCCAGGCCGAAGCGGTCAACGACCTCATTCTTTCGGAAAGCGCGGCCGCGCACAGGGCGGCGCTCACGCAGGTAGAAGGCGGCGTCTCCGCCAGGATACGGGAAATGAAAGGCGCGCTGGTAACGCTCCTGAGCGAACTCGAGGTCCGGCTGGACGATTCCTACGAAGAGACCGCGCCGCTGGACTTGCCTGCCTTCCGCAAGAGGACAGGCCGGCTGGCGCGGGAGATAAAGGACCTGGCCGACAGCTTCGAAGCCGGGCGCTGCCTGAAGCACGGCATACGCGCGGCCATAGCCGGCGCGCCGAATTCCGGGAAATCCTCGCTGCTCAACTCCCTGGCAGGCTACGGCAGGGCGATAGTGGCGCCCTCGGCGGGCACCACGCGCGACACGATAGAAGAAAAGCTGGCCATCGCCGGCTTTTCCTTTATTTTCACCGACACCGCGGGCATTAACCCGCGCACCTCCGACGCGGTGGAGAAAGAGGGCATAAGCCGGACGCTGAAAGCGCTGAAGGCGGCCGACATCGTGCTGTGGGTGCAGGACGCGGCCAGGCGCCCTGGCGCGGCCGACCGCCGGGTGCGGGAAGCCATCGCGGCCAACGCCCAGCCCGGAACCGCCGTCATCAAGATCTTCAATAAAAGCGATCTGCCGCCCGGGCGGCCGCCGTCCGAGACGGCGGGGGGGATAAAGCTCTCCTGCCGGACGGGCGAAGGCGTGGGTGCGCTGAAGGAGCTGCTGGGTAAAGAGCCGGGCAGGCTGCTCCCGGCGGAAGGCTCCGCCATCATCACTTCAGCCAGGCATTTCCAGGCGCTGCTGAACGCCGGGAAAGAGCTGGACAAGCTGCAGGCCCTGAAAAGCGGGAAGGCTTTTCCTTTAGAACTGGCGGCCGAGCATCTTAAAGGCGCGCTGGGCGAGCTGGCCGTGATACTGGGCGAAACGGCCCCCGAAGAGATACTGGAGAATATTTTCAGGAATTTCTGCGTGGGGAAATAGATGGGGCTGTTAAAAGAAATTTACTCTTTTTCCAAGGGGCTTATTACCGACCCGGAAGAGCGCTTCCGCGCCCTGGCCGACGGCGGGACGAAGGCTGCCGTTCCGGCCGGCATATACCTGCTGGCGGTACTGCTGGGCGCGCTCTTCATGAAAATCAGGCCGGCGGATTTCCCGGCCGAATTCGCCAGGCTGGCGCTGCCAGAACGCGGCTGGCTTTATTATTTTTCGGCCGACCTGCTGCTGGGCGCGCTCTTCACCGCCGTCTCTTCCGCGCTGCTGCTTTTCTTCCTGAGGTTTTTCAGCGGAGGGAAATTATTCTTCAGGGCGCTGCTCTGCGCGGCGGCGCTGGGCGCGCTGGCCGGCGCGGCTTTAGCCGCGCAGTCGCCTGCGGTTTTCCTGGCGGCGGCCGCCGGGCTGGGGCTGTTCGCGGCCTGGACGGCCCGCGCCGAAATAAAGACCTGGCCGCGTTTCTTCCTCGGGTCACTGGCCCTGAACCTGGCCGCCGTGCTGGTCTTCCCGGCGGACCTGGCTGCCGTGCTGCTGAGATCGGAGAACCTTTTCATAGGCGCCGAAGCCGCCGCCGGGCTGTGGGCGCTGCTGCTAGCGGTCAAACTGGCCCGCGCCTTCACCGGCGCATCGGTGCCCAAAGCGGCCCTCGCGCTGGCCGCCTCCTTCGCCGCAACGCTGTTTTTCTTTTCCGCGCTGTACGGCGCGGGGCTGATCTCCAAAGAGCTGTACGGGCTGCTGTTCATACTATGAAATATTTCGACCATCCCGGTGAGTTCGACGTGCTCGTTATCGGCGGGGGGCACGCCGGCGCCGAAGCCGCCCTGGCCGCGTCCGGCCTGGGGATGAAGACCCTGCTGCTGACGCAGGACCTGGATACCATAGCGCAGATGTCCTGCAACCCGTCCATAGGCGGCATAGGCAAAGGGCAGATAGTCCGGGAAATAGACGCGCTCGGCGGGCAGATGGCGAAGATCACCGACCGGGCCGCCCTGAACGTGCATATGCTCAACGCCTCCCGCGGGCCGGCCGTGCATTCCCCGCGCGCCCAGTGCGACAAGAAGCTTTACCAGTTCTCCATGAAGCGCCGCCTGGAAGAACAGCCGGGACTTTCCCTTATTCAGGACGAGGCGGCGCGCCTTTGGACGGAAGGGTCGAAGCTGAAGGGCGTAGTCACGGCCAGGAACACCCGCTACCGCGCCAAAGCGGTGATACTGACCACCGGCACCTTCCTGAAGGGCGTGATACACATAGGCCTGCAGTCCTTCAGGGGCGGCCGCTACAACCACCCGCCCAGCGACGGGCTTTCGCCCTCGCTCGAAGAACTGGGCTTCAAGCTGGGCCGACTGAAAACGGGAACGCCGATGCGGCTGAACGGGCGCACCATAGATTTTTCCAAATGCTCGGAACAGAAGCCCGACGACCCGCCGGCGCCCTTTTCGCATTTCACCGCGCGGCTCGAAGCGAAGCTCCTCTCCTGCTGGATAACCCGCACCGGCGCGCGCACCGCCGCCGTCATCCGCGCCAACCTGGACAAGTCGCCGCTCTATTCCGGCCGCATCAAATCCACGGGGCCGCGCTACTGCCCGTCGATAGAGGACAAGATAGTCAAATTCCCGCATCACCCGGAGCACCACCTTTTCCTGGAGCCGGAAGGCTTCGACACTTCGGAATACTACGTGAACGGCCTTTCCACCAGCCTGCCGGAAGAAGTGCAGGAAGAGATCGTCCGCTCGGTGCCGGGCCTGGAGAACGCGGAGATAATGCGGGCCGCCTACGCCATAGAATACGATTATTCCCTGCCGCAGCAGCTGGACCATTCACTGGAGGCCAGGGCCGTGCCCGGGGTTTTCATGGCCGGGCAGATAAACGGCACTACCGGCTACGAAGAGGCGGCGGCCCAGGGCCTGGTGGCCGGCGTTAACTCCGCGCTGAAAATAAAAGGCCGCCCGCCGCTGGTGCTGCGGCGGGACGAGGCCTATATCGGCGTGATGATAGACGACCTCATTTCGAAGGGGATAGACGAACCCTACCGCATCTTCACCTCGCGCGCCGAATACCGCCTGCTGCTCAGGCAGGACAACGCGGACCTGCGGCTTATGGACTACGGGTTGGCGCTCGGCCTGGTGCCGGCGGAATTTAAGAAGCCTTTTGCTGTTTATAAAGAGGCCGTCGAAGCGCTCCGGGCCAAAAAGCGCCCGAAGTCCGGCCGCGGCGCGGCGGGGGAAATGGCCCCGTGGACCGTTGAAAAGGCGGAGCTCTCGGCGGGGACCGAAGCGATGTACGCTTCCTATATAGTAAGGAACAACAAAGAAGCCGAGAAGCTGAAAAAGCTGGAGCACGTGGCCATACCGGCCGCCCTCGACCTGGCTTCGCTGAAAGGGCTGCTGCAGGAATCCAGGCAGAAGCTGCTGAAGGCGCGGCCCGGCACGCTGGCCCAGGCCTCCAGGATACCCGGCGTGACGCCGGCGGACATACAATTGCTCTGGGTGCATATTGAGC
>CAZJUL010000085.1:372-9789 GCA_964549095.1 uncultured Elusimicrobiaceae bacterium | reverse complement strand
TGGGAAGTTCGGAAGCGGGAATAAAGAGGGCAGATGAGAATGCGCGGAGCACAAGAAAAACGGATAAGCTTCAAAGCGGGAAAGGGCGCTGGCCTTTTTGCCGCTGGGCTTAGCTGCGTCCTGCTGCTTTGCTCTTCTCTGCCGGCTTTTGCCGCCGACCTTTATCCCGGCTACGCCTCTTCCTTTGCCGGTATATCGACGCCGGTTGATCTGTGCCCGGTGCACCTGGCCCTTTCCACTCCTACCATCCCCGTCAACGGCGGTTTCGCTATAGCGGTCAGGCCCACTTACGCCTGGACCGGCCCCAGCACCGGGATAGCGGCGGGCCTGGCCAATTTCGAGATACAGGTTTCCAGCAATGACCCCGATTTCCTGACCACGGTAGTGGACAACCTTACCGCCATAACCGTGAATCCCGCACTGCCGACGGCCGACGGCAGCTACAAGCCGGCCTATTCGCTGGCTACGGCTACCACCTATTACTGGCGCATCAGGGGCGTCAGCTACGCCGGCAGCAACGGCCCCTGGTCCTCCGTCTCCGTTTTCTACACCGACTTCTCAAGCCCCACGGTTTCCGATTTTACCACGCAGAATGACCTGGGGGACTGGATTGGCGAAAGCCAGTGGACGCAGGTGGCGGACGCGGCCAGGGCCAGGGTGCAGGTCCAGGATATGATAAGCGGCCTGTACGAGGGTACCGGGACCTTCAATGTGAACTATTCCACCAATGCCGGCGCCTCCTGGACCACCGTGACCGACACCGACACGGCCAGCAACCCTTTCATCGATTTTTACGGCATACAGGGCTCCCTGGCGGCCGAGCCGATGACGATCTACTCCCTGGACCTGCGCCAGTCCACCAATACGCAGACCTGCGGCGGGGCCCCCTGCGGCGCCACCAACCAGCTTAAATTCACCGTCTCGGACAGGGGCGGCAACTCGACTACCGGCGGGCCTTATGCCGTGCTTATCGACACTACGCCCCCGCCCACGGTCTCCGAGGCGGTTACAAGCGTAAACGGCGTTACGGTCTCGGTGCTGGCCTCCGGCGCTGACGATATTTCAGGCGTGCTGGATTATAACCACGAGATCTCGTCTTCCCCCGACTTCGACAACGAGATCTCCAGCAGCGATTTCACCGGGAACTCCTATGCTTTCGACGGGCTTAACGACGGGACCACCTATTACCTGCGGTCCTTCGCCAGGGACTTGGCCTATAATGTCAGCGACCCGTCCCCGTCGGTCTCGACTATGACGCCCGGCGTGGTGGCCACCGACCTTACCGACATAGCGCCGCTTGAACTTATGCAGGGCACCTCGGCCGCGTTCTTCCGGATAGAGCTGCAAACGAACGCGGGCCGGTCGACCTATCTGCGGCAGGTCAGGATAGCCAAGCTGGGCAATATCCCGGACTCCGATATAGACGGGATCTATTTATACCTGGACGACGGCGACAGCGGTTACGACGCCGGCGATTCGCAGATCGGGAGCGCCTCCGTGGTAGGCGGCACCGCCACTATCAGCATAACCCCGCAGTTCATAAACCAGGGCGTCAAGAAATACTTCGTGGTCGGCAGGCTTTCTTCTTCGGCGGGCGTGGGCAGGTCTTTCGGCGTCCGGTTGGCCGACGAAAATAGCCTGGATTTCACTTACCCGTTCCGATCCGACCACTATTTCCCGTTCGATGTCTCGCCGCCGGCGGAAGTGACGGACGGGCCCAATGTCCTTACCCTGACGCCGGAGAGCCTGGCCCCGGATATGACAAGAGTGGGGGTCTCGGACCTGCCGGTGATACGGCTGGCCGCCCAGACCGACACCGGCACCACCCGCCTGGACAAGCTGATACTGCACCTGGACGGTACGGCCCCGGTCACCGATATAAGCGCGGTCAGCGTATACCGCGACTCGGACGCCGACGGCTACTTCGGCGGCGGGGACACCCTCATTACTTCCGGCGGCGATTCGTTCTCCGCCGACTACCGCTCTTCCACTATCACGCTCACCGGTTCCGAAACCCTGCGGACCTCCAGCGCGTCCGTGTCATATTTCTTCATAACGGCGGATATTTCGGCCGGCGCCCAGGAGGGGTACGATTTCAGCGTCAGGCTGGCCGCGGCTTCCGAGTTCACTCCCGGGAACGTCCTGGATACTATTAACCTCGCGGCCGCGACGTTCAGCGCCGGTTCCGCGTTCGATTCGGCCAGCCCTTCGGCGTCCGGCTTCGCCACGCTCAGTTCCACCAGCGGCTGGCTGGGCGCTTCGCAGTGGACTAAAACGGCCTCAGGCGTCACGGCGCGGATGTCCGCGCTGGACACGGTCAGCGGGCTGAATATGACCACCGGCACTTTCAGCGTGCAGTATTCCTCTAATTCCGGTTCTTCCTGGGGCACGGTCACCTCCACCGACATCGGCGCCGCGCCCTACCTGGCCTGGACAGGCTCGCACGGCTCCACTGCATCACAGACCCTTACGGCCCTCAACCTTTCCCTGAAGCAATCGACCAATACGCAGACCTGCACCGCCGCGCCGTGCGGCGCCAACAACCAGGTGAAGTTCACGCTGGCCGACCGCGTGGGAAATTCCAGGACGGCCGGCCCGTATTCCGTGCTTGTGGATACCACCCTGCCCGCCGGCATTACCGGCGCCGTGACCGGCATAGGGGATTACACCGTGGGGGTGCTGGCCTCCGCCAGCGACGCGCTTTCGGGCGTGAAGGATTATAACCACGAGGCGTCGATGTCCGCGGCTTTCGACAGCGGGGTCTCCAGCAGTAATTACACCGCCGCGGCTTTTACCTTCTCCGGCCTTTACGACGGCGCCACCTACTACCTGCGGTCCACGGCCCGCGACAACGCCTATAACCTGAGCGCGCCTTCCACCGTGGTGTCCACGATGACTTCCGGCATAGTGAGCTTTACGGCGCAGAATGCCGCGCCCGCAACGCTCCTGCAGGGAACCTCCACCGCTTTCCTGATAATGGATATCCAGACCAATCCCGGCCGCAGCACCTTCCTCCAGCAGGTCAGGGTGGCAAAACTGGGCAACATCCCCGACGCGGACATCGCGTCCGCTTATCTCTACATGGACGACGGCAACGGTACCTTCGGGACCGGGGATTCGCAGATGGGACTTGCGCTGGTGACGGCAGGCACAGCCACCATAAGCATCATTCCCCAGCAACAGATCACGAGCGCGGGCAAGCGGTTCTTCGTGGTGTACAAGCTTTCCAACTACGTGGAGGTGGGGAGAACCGTAGGCGCCAGGATAACGGACGCGTCCGGCGTTTCCTTCCCCTACCCGTTCAGGGCGGTGGGGACTTTCCCGGCCGAATCCTCGCTGGCCGCCGCCGCGGACGCGCCCAACACCCTCACCATAACGCCGACCAGCCTCGCATCGGGCGGGGCCCAGCCCGGCGTAACCGACCTGGCCGTAATAAAACTCGCGGCCCAGACCAATACGGGCACTACCCGGGTGGACAAAGTGGTGCTCAAGCTGGGCGGCGACGCGCCGGCTAACTTCCTGAACGCGGTAAAGCTCTACCGGGACACCAACGAGAACGGCTCCTTCGACGCCGGGGATACGCTGATGACCGACGGCGGCGACACCTTCTCCACCGACTACCGTTCCTCCACCCTGACCTTTACCGCGTCCGAGGCCCTCAAGACGGTAAGCGCCACCCCGGTGAATTTCTTCGTCGCGGTGGACATCTCGGCCGGCGCGCTGGAGGGCTATACCTTCAATGTGCAGGTCTCCGCGGGCTCCAGCTTCACCCCCGGCAATGTGTCGGATACGATAACGCTGCCCGGCGCACCTTTCACCAGCAATACGCTGACCATACAGACCAACAACACTGCAACGATAAACCTGGCGGCCACCGGCCCGGCGACCATGGACCAGGGCAGCCAGTACCAGGTGGCGGTGGCCACGCTGAACGTCAGCGTGGGCGTGACGCAGCTTACCCGCGTGAAGGTGAACCGCATAGGCCTGGGCGCCGACGCCGACGCCACGGTGAGCGTCTACCAGGACCTGACGCTGGACGGCGGCTCGCTTAACGCGAACGTGGACCTGCTGCTGGGTTCGGCCGCCTTCTCCGGCGGCGTGGCCACGATAAACATCGACACCGTCACCGTCTCGGCCGGGGTGAGCACGGTGCTCTTCTACGCCCTGAACGTCTCCTCTATAGCCAACCCCGGGGACACTTTCGGGATAAGCGTCACCAACGACGATTATTTCACCCTGCCGGCCTATACCCTGTCCAAGACCATCACGCCGCTGCCCTTCTCAACCCCGGCAATGGAGATAAAGGCCGTGATAAGCCGGCTGATGCTGACCGCGAAGGGGGACCTGACCACCGGCTCGATACTGGAAGGCGCCACCAATTACCCGATGCTGAAGCTGCAGTTCGCCACGGACAAGCTGCAGGCCTACCTGACCGCCGTGCGCGTAACCAAGACCGGCACTCTCTCCGACAGCCTGGTGACGGCCCTGAAGGTTTACCGGGACGACAGCGGGGACGGGCAGTTCGGTTCCGGCGACACGCTGGTAACGCAGGGCACGGACCTCTTCTCCTCCGGCAGTTCGAACCTGTCCTTTACTTCTCCCCAGGCGATCAACACCGTTGCGAAGAACTATTTCGTGACCATGAACGTCAGCCAGAACATAGACCCGGGCTACACGGTGGGGCTCCAGATCTCTTCCACCTCCAATTTCACGGTGAGTTCGCCCAACATGGCCTCCACCGGCACCGTCTCCTACCCGGTCACCGCAGGGCCGGTCAGCGTGCAGATCTACCCGAACGTGGTCACCATCAGCACGGCCGGCGTGAATACCGGCAGCGTCTATCCCGGCAGGACCAATGTCGCGCTGCTCAAGCTGACCGCCAGGGCCGACGTGTCGAAAGCGAAGCTGTTGTCCATGAGGTTCGACCAGGCCGGCAACTCCGCGGACTCGGATATATCTAAGGTAAAGCTTTATTACGACATGAACAACTACGGCTACTTCGACGCCGGAGCGCTCAATAATTATACGCTGGTGACGCCGTCCACCGTCACCTTCGGGTCGGACGGGATGGCCGGCACCGCTTTCCTGAACATTTCCTCGGCGGCGCAGAACGTGACCACCCTGCCGGTGAACTTTTTCCTGGTAGTGGACATAGCCCCCGGCGCCGAGGTGGGCAGGACCGTGGTGGTCAGGGCGATGAACAGCACTTATTTCACGGTGAACGCGCCGAACAGCGTGGCGGCCATCAGCGTATACGAGACGCCGCAGCTCACTATACAGGCGCCGCAGCAGACGCTGTACTCCTCTTTCCAGAACAAGCTCAGCACCTGGGTGGTGCAGGGGCAGAACACGATACTTGTCTCCAGCTTCACGGTCTACGCTTCCTCCTATACCATAGACCTGTCAGAGGTGCGCATTATGAGGGCGGGCGACGGTTACGACGCCGATGTCGCGGAACTGCGGCTGTACAGGGATGACGGGGACGGCGCCTGGGAGGGGATAGGGACCGAACAGCTGATGTCAAGCGCCGCCTTCTCCGGGAGTATCGCGACGTTCGGCATGGCTGAAACCGTTCCAAAGACCCGTAAAACCTATTATATCGTCGCCAATATCGCCGCCAGCGCCGCCTACGGCAGGACCTTCGGCATCACGGTGCCTTCGGCCAGCTATTTCAAAGTCGACACGCAGCACGTGGTTTCGGCCTCCGGCCTGCCTTTTACCAGCCAGCTGGCCATGATACAGCCCACCGTGGACGTGCTCACCATAACCCCGGTGGATTCCGCGCCCTCGCTGAAGCAGGGCGACGCCAACAAGGTGATGGGCCGGTTCACAGCCGCGGCCGACGATAATTCCGTGACGCTGGCGAGCGTGCGCTTCGACAAGACCGGCACCCTCCCCGACGCGGACATAGTCGCGGTCAGGGCGTGGCTGGACGACGGGGACGCCGTATTCAGCAGCCTGAACGATACGATGGTCGCCCAGGCCGCGGCGTTTTCAAACGCCTCCGCGGTGCTCAGCTTCGCGCCGGCGCAGGTGCTGGATACATCGAACAAGCTCTACTTCGTAACCGTCAGCGTTTCGTCGGTGGCTACCGTGGGTTCCACCTTCGGGATGAGCGCCTCGGCGCAGAATTTCAGCGCGCTGGCGCCGGACGCGGTCACAGTGTCGGGCACCAATGCGTCCTTCAGCATGGTGGGCACGCTGGCCGACGACCCGGACACGCTCAGCCTGCTGTTCTCCAACAGGGCGCCCGCCAGCCTCTACCAGGGCAGTTCAGATAATTATATGGCCAAAGTAGAGCTCTGGACCGACAGGGACAGGGCCGTCATCACCGGCCTGCGCGCGGACCTGGCGGGCAATGTTGACCCGGCCGCCATAACGGTGAAACTATATAAAGACACCGACGGCAGCGGCGCCTTCAGCGCGGTGTACGACGTGCTCGCCGGGTCGGCGGCTGTGTCCGGCACCTCCGCCCAGCTGGGTTTCGGCGCCGGGCTGAACATAACCGCCTCCACGGCTACCTTCTTCCTGATGATGGACATAGCCGGCTCAGCCTCGCTGGGCAGCACGGCCGGCCTGGGCTTCGTCAACGAGGCCAACTTCACGCTGGCCGGCGCCGACATAGCCGCGGCCTTCTCGGATATGGCCACCACCGTCGGCACGATCAAGGACTCAAAGGTGCCCACCCCGCCCACGCTGTTCGTCTACAAAGCCAACGGGGAACTTTTCGGGGACGAGGCGTCGCGCTATAACGCTTACAGGACCAGGGTGCGCTTCACCTGGGAATCCTCGGTCATTACCGGCTCGATAGAGCAGGTCTATTATTACGTGGGCGCAGCGCAGGCGGATTCCAATACGCCCTCTTCTTCCTGGACCGGCGGCGGGCTTAACCGCGAGATCTGGGCCACCGGCCTGGATATGGCGCAGGCGGGGAGTTATTACCTGTGCGTCAGGACGCGTAATTCCCTGGACGGCTCCTACAGCGACATAGTCTGCCGGCAGTTCGCGGTGGATTCGGTGGTGCCGCTGCTGGCCTCCGCCGGCGTGAGTTCCATCCAGGAGCAGAATTCCACGCTGATAACCTGGGACCCGGCCACTTTCGGGCCTTCCGGGCTGGACTATTACACGGTGGAAGAGAGGCGCGCCGACAGCCCGCTCTGGCTGCTGATGAGCACCACTTCGCTGCGGACGATAGTCATCGGGGACGGCACGGCCTCCGCCAGCCCGCCGCGGCCGGGGACTGCGTCCGCGCGCGCTTCGTTCAAAGCGGCTTCCGTGATAGTCAGGGCGCCCGGCACCTATTTCTACCGGGTAACGCCCGTCAACGGCGCGGGGCTTGCGGGCTCGCCTACGGCGCCGCTCAGGGTGGACCTGTCGCTGGCCGCGCTGAACAGCATCTCCGGCGAGTCCTCCTACCCGAATCCCGTGGATACCAGGACGGGCCAGGCCACCATACATTTCCAGCTCAATTCGTCCGGCCGCGCGTCGGTCAAGATCTACGATATCTACGGCAAACGGGTAAAAACCCTGGATTCGCCGGCCGACACCGTGCACGATGTGACCTGGGACGGCACCGATTCCTCCGGGAAGAAAGTCTCGAAAGGCATTTACATCGGCGTGATAGAGGCGATAGGCGACAGCAAGAAATTGAAGATAGGCGTGATACATTAGCGAAGGCGCGAAGTTTATGAACAGTAAGGCGCAAACCGGCAAAATGGCGAAGGCACAAAGGTGCGGGTCAACCCTGCCTTTCGTGTCTTTGTGCCTCTGCGCCTTGGTGCTGCTGTGCCCCGCTTCACCGGCTTACGCCGAAGGCGGGCGCGTAGGCGAACTCTTCGATTACGGCGCCGGGGCGCGTCCCATATCGATGGGCGGCGCGTTCACGGCGGTTTCCAGGGACGCCTCTTCCGTCTATTACAACCCGTCGGGGCTGGGGATGCTGGCGCGGCCCAACCTGCAGCTGATGCACAGCACCCTTTTCGAAGGCGCGTATTACGATTTCCTCGGCTACGCCGGCAATTTCAGCAAACTGCCCGGCGGCTGGGGGCTGGAATTCATCAGGCTGGCCGCCGGCGGCGCCGACGGCCGGGACGCCTACAATAACAGGACCTCTGGCTTCGATTACTCCGAGACCGCGCTGGCCGTTGCGGGCGGACTGAAAGGCCTTTATTTCTCCAAGCTCTCCATGGGCGCCTCCGTGAAATTCCTGAGCAGGACGCTGGCGGATTCGGCCGACAGCCATTACGCGCTGGACCTCGGCCTGCAGTACGGCCCGCTGCTGCGCGGCCGGCTGGACCTGGGCCTGGTCGCCGGCAACCTGGTAAGCTTCGCCAGCGGCGACACCGCCGACAGGATGCCGATGCTGGTGAAGGCGGGCGCGGGCTTCAGGATCACGGGCGACATACTGCTGGCCGCCGAGATAGGCGGGGACGGGAAATTCAGGATAGGCAGCGAATACGCCATGGCCATCGGCTCGGTGCGCGCCGGCCTGGACGACAATAATATGGTCTCGCTGGGCCTCGGTACGACTTTTATGCGGGCCTACAGCCTGGACCTGGCCGTCAGCAGGCACCCGGTGCTCGGTATTTCGAACAAGATCTCGCTGGGCTACCAGTTCGGCGGCGGCGGTGGAAGCGAAGACAAGCCCGCCGTCCTGGCGAAGGATTACCTGGAAAAGGCGCGGAAAGCGCTGGACGAGAGGCGCTATGTAGCCTTCCTGGAGAACCTGGACGACGCCATGGCCATGGACCACTCTTTGGCCGAGGGCAAATGGGGCGAGCGGTACCGCCGCCTCGCGCCCGTCGTCGAGAAGCTGAACTTCAGGTATAACACCGAGAAGGCCGAGGCTTTCGCGAAGAATACCGAACAGGCCCTGATGGCGCAGACGGCCCTGTCCTCCTACATGGACGCGCAGGAGCTGAAGAGCATGCTGTTCGCCCACGCGGCGGCGGGCGCCAACATCAAGGCGGCGGCCTTCGAAGAGCTGCTAAAGCTGCTGAGCGGCCTGACCCGGCTGCCGGTCAGGCAGGACGAGGTACTGCCGCGGGTGACGCTGGTGAACGAGAAGATGCGCAAGGCCGACCTGAACTTCCAGGTGATGAAGTTCGACCTGGCCGCCAAGGAGTGCGAGGAGATACTGCTCCTCGACGAGCTCAACCTGCTGACCAGGATACGGCTCGGCTCCGCCTATTACGCCATCGGCGACGAGAAGCGCGCGCGGGAGGCCTACGAGACCGCGCTGGAACTGGACCCCAGCAACGGGGCGGTGCTGGAGTTCATGAAGATGAAGGGCTGGGTGAGGGGGAAACCGTAATGGAACTCCTCCTGTTGCTCATCCCCGCCGTGCTGCTGGTGCTGATGCTGACGCTCATGGTCTTTTACCAGGTCTCGGGTATGGGGCAGCAGAACCTCTCGGGC
>CAZJUL010000085.1:0-362 GCA_964549095.1 uncultured Elusimicrobiaceae bacterium | reverse complement strand
GATGAACACCCAGATCATAGACAATTTCGTGCGCAGCCTGTCGGTGGCCGAGAACACCATCTACAACAAGAACGCCGCGCTGAACGATATGGCGCAGCGGCTGCTGCTCAATAACGACCAGCTGGCGCAGCTCAATAACATGAAATCCAAGTTCCTGTCGATGGTGGTCCACGACGTGCGCACGCCGCTGGCCTCCATCCGCGGGTTCAGCGAGCTCTTCGCGAACCAGGCCAACGCCACGGACCGGCAGAAGAACATGTCGGCGCAGATGATCATAGCCGTGGACCGCCTGAACCGCCTGGTCTCGGACCTGACCGACCTGGCCATGATAGAGGCCGGCAAGCTCAAGATAGACCCGGCGC
>CAZJUL010000084.1:9598-9866 GCA_964549095.1 uncultured Elusimicrobiaceae bacterium | reverse complement strand
CGGCTTTGAAAAGCTCAAAGAAGAGCTGGCGAACCTTAACAGGCAGAAGAACGAACTTTCCAAAGAGATAGGCGAAACCCGCGAACAGGGCGATCTGCGCGAGAACGCCGGCTACCACGCCGCCAGGGACAAGCAGCGCTTCGTCCTGGGCAGGATAGACGAGCTCCAGGCCAAGCTCAACACCGCCAAGCTGGTGGAGGACCGCGCCGTAGCGTCGGACGATGTCCGCCTGGGCGCCACGGTCACCTTTACGGACGCGGCTACGAAG
>CAZJUL010000084.1:5700-9588 GCA_964549095.1 uncultured Elusimicrobiaceae bacterium | reverse complement strand
GAAGCGCCAGACCACCTACACCCTGTCCAGCGCGGACGAAGCCGACCCCGGCCAGGGCAGGATATCAGTGACTTCGCCCCTGGCCCAGGGCCTGCTGGGCGCCAAGGCGGGGACGAAAGTCACGGTCAAGCTGCCGAGCGGGGAAAAGACCGTCGAGGTGCTCCGGGTGGAATACAAGTGAACGGCCGCTATTTGATATAATTATCCGGCCGGGGCTTTCTTTATCGTCAGCGGGGCGTTCAAGCTTTAAGTTTTCGCCGTCTGCGCGGCTTTTCGCGCGTTTCCCGCCGCGTAACCTGTAAGGAGATACCATATGGCATTTTGGGGAAAACCGGAAAACGATCCAGCCCAGGGCGGCCAGGCCCCGGCGCAGCAGCAGGGCGGCGCGCATTACATCGGCACCCTGGAAGAAAGCTACCAGGAGCTGGTAAAATCCAAGGGCCGGGCCCCGGGCATCGACCTGGCCATCAAGCTCAGCGACATGATACTGGAGCAGGCCGTGCGCGAGCGCGCCAGCGACGTGCACATCGAGAGCCAGGGCTCCAATGTCCGGGTCCGCTTCCGCGTGGACGGCATCCTGCAGGACATGCTGAACGCCCCGAAGACCTCCGACATCCCGCTGACCCAGCGCATCCGCGTGCTGGCCGGCTTCGACCCCGAACCGCCGACCTCCTTCCGCAACGAGGAAGGCCGCTTCCAGAAGATCATAGCCAACCGCGCCATACAGGTGCGCGTTTCGTCCTTCCCCACGGTGAACGGGGAAAAGCTGGTTTTACGGGTGCTGGACCGCCAGCAGCTGGGCATAGACCTGGAGCAGCTGGGCATGGACCAGGAAACCCTGACCACCATAAAGAAGCTGATACGCAATCCCTACGGCATATTTTTCATAACCGGCTCCACCGGCTCCGGCAAGACCACCTCGCTCTACGCTATGCTGAAGAACATCAGCACGCCGATGATAAACATCATCACGCTGGAGGACCCGGTGGAATACCGGCTCGAGGGTATAAACCAGGCGCAGATAAGCGCCAAGACCGGCTTCACCTGGGCGGAAGGCCTCAGGACCATCCTCCGCCAGGACCCCGACGTCATAATGGTCGGCGAAATACGCGACTATGAAAGCGCGGAGATCAGCCTGCGCTCCGCCCTGACCGGCCACCTGCTCTTCACCACCATCCATACCATCAACGCCCCCAGCATCATTGAGCGCCTTTTCGAAATGGGCATCCCGCCCTTCCTCATCGCCTCTTCAATGCTCGGCGCCGTTTCCCAGCGGCTGGTCCGCAAGGTCTGCCCGCAGTGCGCGCAGAAAGCGGCCGCCCCGTCCGAGGCCGTGGTCAGCGAATTCATAAAGAACATGGACCCGCACGAAGGGGCGATAGTGAAGGACCTCATTCTCAAGCCCGGCGCGGAATACAAGGTTGAAAAGGGCTGCGCCGCCTGCCGCAACACCGGCTACCTGGGCAGGACCGGCATCTTCGAGATGATGCTGATGAACGAAGAGGTGCGCAAGCAGGTCCTGGACCACAGCCCCACCGATATGGTCAGGCGCACGGCCATACAGACCGGCAAGATGCGCACCCTGCTGATGGACGGCATCCTGAAAGCCAGGACCGGCGTGACAACGCTGGCCGAGGTCATCCGGGTCACCGCGACGATGGTCTGAAGTTTCTGACAGCACGGGGACACGCATGACTATTGCTCATAACAGCAATCACGCAATAGTCATGCGTGTCCCCAATGCTTGATACTCAATGAAGATCCTGATCATGAAATTCGGCGGCAGTTCGCTGGCCGACCCAGAAAAGATCAAGGTGATGGCCGAGCGCGCGGTGAAAGCCCGCCGGCGGGGCTTCTCCGTGGTAATGGCGGTCTCAGCCCCGGCCGACCTCACTGACGACCTGATAAACCTTTCCCGCCTGCTCGCCGCGAAGCCGCGGCCGAGGGAATACGACGCGCTGCTTTCCGCCGGGGAGGCGGTAAGCGCCGCGCTGATGGCCATGGCCGTGCGCGCCAGGGGCGCGGACGCCGTTTCGCTCTCCGCTTTCCAGGCCGGCATCCGGACCGATTCCGCCCACGCAGCAGCCGACATAATCTCGGTGCGCCCCGCGCGCATGCTGCGGGAACTGAAAAAGGGGCGCATAGTCGTAGCCGCCGGCTTCCAGGGAACGGACAAGCACGGCGACATAACCACGCTGGGCAGGGGGGGCTCGGACTTCACGGCGGTAGCGCTGGCCCGCGCCCTCAAGGCCGAAGCGTGCGAACTGTACACCGACGTTAAAGGCATTTACACGGCCAATCCCACGGTAGTCCCGAAGGCGAAAAAGATAAAACGGATCTCCTACGACGCGGTTATGGAACTGGCGCGCTCCGGCACCGAGGTCAGGCAGCTGCGCGCGATAGCTTACGCGAAAAAATACGGGATACCCCTGCACCTGCGGTCGTCTTTCGAGGAAGAGGCCGGCACGCTGGTCGGCGATTTCAGGCCGTCGGGCAAAAAACCGGAGGTCGTCTGCTTTTCCATCCGCACCGCGGCGGACGCGGCGGAAATACGGCTCATAGGCTCTAACCTCGGACATCCGTCGGTAAAGAGCGCCGTAAGGCTGGCCGCTTCGGAAGGGGGGCATCCGCTGTTAAAGGAAACTTACGCCCCGTCCGGCGCGACCCTGGTGACCGCCTTCCGTTCCGGCGACCGTCTCCTGAAAGCACTCCATAAGGTTTTCATTGAGACGGGGACACACATGACTATTGCCCATTAACAGCAATTATGCAATAGTCATGTGTGTCCCCGATGCTTAGATTTGATAGAATCTCATTATGGTCCCAACGATAAAAGTGGTTTTCGCAGGCTTCTGGGCCATATCCACGCTCTTCCTGGTCTACCTCGCCTACGTCGTCCTGCAGACCGAGTACAAGCCCCAGCTCATATGGGCCTGGCTGACCATGTGCTGCTTCACCTTCATTGGCGCCACCTGGCTGGCGAACAACATCATCTTCATCCCCAACCGAAAGCCCGAAGAGCTGGAACAGTAACCCGGCCCCAAAACGCCCGGCCGGACCCCCGGCGATCCCCGCGGGGGCCGCTTTCCTTTGCGAACCCTGAGCACTCCGGCGGCCCGGCGACAGGCTGTCCGCTTCAGGCGGACAGCCTTTTTTTGCCTGCTGAAATGTTCCGGTTGACTTCTGACATAGGCCTCACGGCCCAGGGGAACCGGGCCGAAATAGTTTCCGGGAACGGGTCCTTGGCCTTATGCGGGAGCGGCGGAATTTTTAATAACATTTACCTATAGCAGCGGACAGAACGCACAGGAGACCAAATGAATATTAAAAACGCAGTCGCAGTCATCACAGCGGTAATAGGCCTGGCCGCCGCGGCCCGCGCCGAAGACCGCGCGCCCCAGCTGCCGCCGATAGACGCTGGGACCGTCTGGAACCAGATAAACAACAGCCACAACCCCTTCCCGCAGCCCTCCCCGACCACGCTGGACTATTGCGTGTTCACGGAGTTCAAGAACAACAAGTGCCTCTTTAAATGCCAGAGCGGCGCCATCCTTACGGAGCCGGCCGTGAAGCCGGACTTCTCCGCCGGAGAGCCGGCGGGCGCCTGCGCCGCCTACATCATACGCCCGATACCGGCCTCTTTCCCCAAAGCCGCCCCCGAGCGCCGCTTCGAGGATTTCCCGGGCTGCTCTTCCGTCGACAACCTCTTCATAATGCAGCCTTTCATGAAGGACGCGCTGGCCATGCTGGCCCCCTGCATGAAGAGCCTCTCCACCGGCTTCGGAGTCCCGCTGAAGGCGGCGGCGCAAGGCGACAGGGCCATCCTGATCACGGTCGGGGAATCCGACAAGGCCTACAGCCTGGTCACTTCCGCCCTCGCGAAGCGGC
>CAZJUL010000084.1:0-5689 GCA_964549095.1 uncultured Elusimicrobiaceae bacterium | reverse complement strand
TTCTTCGGCTATCCCGTCACGGTGAAGCAGGAGGCCTGCGTGATGCCCGGCCCCGGCGCGACCGTCGAACAGATACAGGCCTGGATAGAATGCGTACCGCTCCCGGAGCTGCCCGTCCGCTGATATTATCGGCGCAGCAGCAAAAAAAACAGCCGGCCGAAAGCCGGCTGTTTTTATTTTGTCCGCAGGGAACGCGTGAAGTGCTTGTTTACTTGAACTTTTCCGCCACTTGCCTGTAGGCGTCCCTGAAAGGGACGCCGCGGCTGACCAGCCGGTAAACTTCCTCGGTGGCGAACAATTCTTCGGCGAGGACGCAGTTCTTTCTTTCAAATTTCAGGCCGCCGACCACTACGGACATTATCCGCAGCGAGGCCAGCGCGGCGTCGAGGCAGGCGAAGAGTGGGCCCTTGGCCAGCTGTATATCCCTGTTGTAGCCGGAGATCAGGTTCCCGGCCAGGCTCTTTATCTTGAATTCCTCTCCCAGCACGATATGATACTTGCCCCGCACCAGTTCAAGCACGTCGGGGTTCTTCTTCTGCGGCATTATGGAACTGCCGGTACAGAAAGCGTTTGGCAGGGTGACGAAGCCGAATTCCGGCATGCTGAACATTATAAGGTCCGAGGACAGCTTGTTCAGGTCGAACATCACCTGCGAGCACAGGTGGGCTATCGTGGCTTCGAATTTATTACGGCTCATCTGTGCGTAGATCGGGTTTTGCATGTGTTTCGCGAAACCAAGCTGCGCGGCGGTGAACCTGCTGTCTATTTTCAGCACCGGCACGCCGTAGCCCGCCGCCGAACCCAGCGGCGACTGGTCTATAAGCTTCACCGCGAAATCCAGGAGCAGCGCGTTATCCGCGGCCGAATCGCAGAAGCAGCCGAGCCAGGCGCCTGCCGTGGTAGGCATCGCCCGGCGCATGTGGGTGTAGCCGGGCAGCGGTACGCCGTTCCACTTTTTCTTCGCCGAGCTCAGGGCTTTATGAAAGCCCGCCAGGCTTTTTTTCATTTCTCCCAGCGCTTCTTTCTCGTAGAGCCGCAGCGCCGTGAGGACCTGGTCGTTGCGTGACCGCGCGGTATGTATCTTTTTACCGGCGTCGCCGCATTCCGAGACCAGCCGGTTCTCGATGGCCGTGTGGCAGTCCTCGTCCTCTTTTTTTACAGCGAAACGGCCCTTTTCGTCCAGCGCCATTATCTTCCGCAGAGCCTTTTCCAGTCGGGCGAGCTCGTTACTGGACAGCAGCCGGGCCCTGCGCAGCATCCGGGCGTGGGCTATGGACGCGGCGCAGTCGTGCCTGACCAGGCGGCGGTCCAGCAGGTAGTCGTCGCCGACGGTGAAGGCTTCTATGTCCTTGTCCAGCGCGCAGCCCTTGTCCCAGAGTTTCATCGTTCGCCGCCGTGCCGTTTCATTATCGCGCTGTGCGCCATCAGCCGCGTGGCGTGGATCTTTATAAAGCCCTCGGAATCCTTCTGGTTGAACCCGCCCTCGATATCCATGCTGGAGAGGTCTTTGTTGTAGAGGGAACTGCCGCTTTCCCGGCCGGTAATTATGACGTTGCCCTTGTACAGTTTAAGGCTGACCGTCCCGTCGATGGCCTCCTGGCTCTTGTTGATGGCCGACATCAAAAAATCCATTTCGGGGCTGAACCAGAACCCGTTATAGACCAGCTCCGCGAACTTGGGGGAGAGCATGTCGCGCAGGCGCATGACCTCCCGGTCCATCGCTATGCCTTCTATATCCTTGTGCGCGGCGAAGAGTATGGTCCCGCCCGGGGTTTCATATATACCCCGGGACTTTATGCCCACGAAGCGGTTCTCCACCATGTCCACCCGGCCTATGCCGTGCTTCGCCCCCAGCTCGTTCAGGAGCGTGAAAAGCTTCAGCGGTTCCGTCTCCGACCGGCCTTTGTCCAGGTCCGTGACTTTTACCGGTACGCCGTCCCTGAACTGTATCCTGACGCGGGCGGGCTTGTTCGGGGCCTTTTGGGGGGAAACGGTACGGGAAAATATATCTTCCGCGGGCTCGTGCGCGGGGTCCTCCAGGATGCCGGCCTCGTGGCTGATGTGCAGCAGGTTGTCGTCCTCGCTGTACGGCTTTTTGATGGTCGAGCTGATCTCTATGCCGTTGGCCTGCGCGTAGTTTATCAGGTCGGTCCTGCCCTTGAATTTCCGCAGGAAGGACTCCGTTTTCCAGGGGGCGATGACCTTTATCCGCGGGTTAAGCGCGTAATAGGCCAGTTCGAACCGCACCTGGTCGTTGCCCTTGCCGGTGGCGCCGTGCGAGACGAAACCGGCGCGCTCGCGCGCCGCTATTTCTATCTGCCGCTTGGCGATGAGGGGCCGCGCCGCGGCGGTGCCGAGCAGGTAGCGGCCCTCGTACAGCGCGTTGGCCTTGAAGATGGGGAAGATGTAGCCGGTGACCAGCTCTTTTTTCAGGTCCTCGATATAGACTTTCGCCGCCCCGGCCTTAAGCGCTTTTTGCCTGGCCTTCTTAAAATCTCCCTGCTGGCCGACGTCGGCTATATAGGCTATGACCTCGTACCCTTCCCCGATAAGCCATTTCAGGATCACCGAAGTGTCCAGCCCGCCGCTGTACGCCAGCACCACCTTTTTATTCGCGCCCATTTAATCCTCCTTGATCCGTGACCGATCCGGTAACGGGAACCTGACGGCAGCCCCGAACGCCTGCCCTTTTAAAATTGTTTTCAGCAGCCGGTCAGGCGCGGGCCGCAAGGCGGGTCCGGGACTTTTCGCGCGCGCGGAAATATTTGCGGGCCAGCGCGATATCCGAACTTATCTGTTCCTTGAGGTGTTCGCGGGAGCGGAATTTTTTTTCGGGGCGCAGGTGCTTCAGGAACTCCACTTCCAGGCGGCGGCCGTATATCAGCCTGTCGAAATCCAGGATATGCGCCTCCAGCAGCAGCCTGCCGCCGAGGCTTCCTATCGTCGGGCGCCGGCCGATGTTCAGCACGGCGCTGAAGGTTTCGCCGCCGAGCCTGGCCTTGGCCGCGAAGACGCCGGGGGGGAGTATCTTCGCGGGGTCCACGCCGATATTGGCGGTGGGGAACCCCAGCGCCCGCCCCACTCCCGCGCCCTTTACCACCTTGCCCGCGGCGGAATAATTCCGGCCCAGGCACTTGTTCGCGTCCTCTATGCGGCCGGAGCGCAAAAACGCCCTGATCAGCGAAGACGATATCTTATGGCCCTTGTAGGAGGCGAAAGGCACCGCCTTGTAACCGACGCCGGCGGCCGCGCAGCGCTTTTCCAGGAATTCGGCGTTGCCTTCCCTGTCCTTCCCGAAGGCGAAATCCCGGCCCGCCGCCACCTCCCGGGCGCCGTACGCGCCCAGGACTACGCGCCTGAAGAAACTTTCAGCGCTCATCGAAGCCAGCTTCGCGCCGAAAGGCAGCATCTCCACGCGGCCCGCGCCGCAGCTTTTGAGCAGGGCCTCCCGCTCGGCGGGCAGGGTTATGAGGCAGTTCTCCCTTTCGCCCGAGAAGAAGAATTTGGGCGGCAGCGGGAAATAAACCGCGACGCTGCCATAGCCGCGCAGCCGGCTTTCGCGGACCAGCGTCCTGATTATCTTTTGATGGCCGAGGTGGACACCGTCGAAGGTGCCTAGCGACAGGCAGGTGGGCATAGTCAGAAAGTTTTCAGGTCCTGCGGGACGTCTATGATGCGGCCTTTTACCGCGTCAGGCGTCATTTTCACGAAGGCTTCGGGCTTCAGCGCGCCGTCCACCTTCCACCTGTTGACGCTCAGGCGCCGGAGCTCGCAGAGGTGGCCGCCGGTGCCCAGCATGCGGCCCATCTCGTAGGCCAGCGCGCGCACGTAGGTCCCGCCCGAGCATTCCACCTCGAAATCTATGGCCGGGTTCCTGAAGGCGCAGCGGTTCCATTTAATGTTGACTTCCCGCCTTACCACAGGGACGGCCGCGTTCTTGCGCGCCAGCTTGTAGAGGTGCGTGCCCTTGTATCTCACGGCCGAGAATGGCGGCACCTGCTGCACCACCTTCCCGGTGAAGAACCCGACCACGCTCTTGATCTTGTCCGCCGTGATGCCCTCGACCGGCGCTTCCTTCATCACCTTCCCCTCGGCGTCCCAGGTGTCGGTCTCCACGCCCAGCTTGATGACGCCCTTGTAGATCTTCACGCAGCCCTGCAGCCGGGCCTGGAACTTGGTCGCCGGCCCGAGCAGCATCACCAGCAGGCCGGTGGCCATGGGGTCCAGCGTGCCGGCGTGGCCGATCTTCTTGAAATTCAGTTTTTTGCGCACGATATCCACGGCGTCGTGGGAGGTTATGCCCTGCGGCTTGTCGAACAACAGCAGGCCTGACAGCTGGGGAGAGGTGGATTTCATGGCTGTATCAAGATTTGCCGTCCAGGAGCTTCATCATCCCGGCGCGGACTATTTTTTTGGCTTCTTCCATGCCCAGTTCGAGCTTGCAGCCGGCCGCGTGCCTGTGGCCGCCGCCGCCGAGGTCGTGCGCCAGCGCGCTCACGTCCAGGCCCTTGGACCGGAAAGTGACGCCCAGCAGGTCGCCGTCGGCCCGGAACAGGGCGGCCGCTTTCACGCCGGGGGGCATCATGCCGAAATTTATCGCGTTCTCGGTGTGCTGCGCGGAAGCCTTGCAGTCCGCGAAATCCTTGGCCGTCAGGGTCATGAAGGCCAGCCGCCCGCCGGCCAGCAGCTCCAGGCTTTCCAGCGTGCGCCCGAGTATGCGCAGCGCGGGGTAGGATTTGGTGGAGTAGAGGAAGTCGTTGATCCGGGAAAAATTGAAGCCGGTCTCCAGCAGGCGCGAGGCCGTCTCCAGCGTGCGGGGGCTGGTGGCCGGAAAATGGAAGCGCCCGGTGTCCGTGACTATGCCGACGTAGAGGCAGGCGGCCTCCGCCTTGGTGATCTTCACGCCCATGTTGTAGAACAGCCGGTGGACTATCTCCGCCGTGGACGAGGAGTGCGGCTCCACGATGTTCACGTCGCCGTAGAGTACGGAGGTCTTGTGGTGGTCTATGTTGACCACCTTGCGGGAAGCCTTCAGCGCCGCGGCTATGTCGCCGCCGCGCCCCGGGGTGGAACATTCCAGCAGTATGGCCGCGTCGAACTTCCTGCCCTGGGGCAGGCGGCCGGTCCGTATCGTCCTGGAATTGGGGAGGAAACCGAGGTTCTCCGGGACCGGGTCGTTGGAGAACAGGTAGACCTGCTTGCCCAGGCGCCTGAGTACCGAAGAGAAGGCGAGCATGGAGCCTATGGTGTCGCCGTCCGGGTTAACGTGCCCGGCAAGGAAGAAGCTCTTCCCCTCGGCTATTACGCTTTCCAGCTTTTTCAGTTCCCGTTCAATGTCCGTCGTTTTCATCCTGGCCCCTGGTTTCCGTCTGGATCTTCCTGAAGAGGTTTTCCAGCTTCGCCGCCTCTTCCGGCGTAGTGTCGTACTTGAACACTATGGCCGGTATGACCTTCAGCCGCAGGCGCTTCTTGAGCGTCTGCCTTATGTAATGGATGGAGGAGGTCAGTATGGCCTGGCTCTTCGACTTTTCGGCCGCGGTGCCGAACACGGAGAAGAACACCGCCATCTGCTTCCCGTCGCCGGACAGCTCCAGGCCCGTGAGCGTCAGGATGCCGTGGGCGTTCAGGCCGTTCACGTCCTTCAGCGCCAGGTTCACCTCGCGCAGGAACAGCTCCTTCAGGCGGTCTT
>CAZJUL010000083.1:9636-9885 GCA_964549095.1 uncultured Elusimicrobiaceae bacterium | reverse complement strand
ATCGTTCCTGTCGTACGGGACCGGTTCGGAAGTGGCCGCCTTCAGCGCGCCGCTCTCCGAGAATTCAAGGCCTATCCGGCCTATGCCGTCAGCGTTGCGGGAAACCAGCAGGGCCGGCAGCGACGGCTGCTCGCGGTCCCAGCCGGTGAGCTCTACGCGCTCCCTGCGCCGCACGGCGTTCTCCCAGGTCTTCGGGCCTATCACTATGTCCAGCCCCGGCACCGAGAGCAGCCGGCCGAGGAGAACGCC
>CAZJUL010000083.1:0-9626 GCA_964549095.1 uncultured Elusimicrobiaceae bacterium | reverse complement strand
GGCGCACCAGCGCGGGCAGGCCCGCATCGCGGAACGGGTCCTTTACCGTCACGGGCGCACCGCCGAGACGAGAGTCGTGCACCGGGCCCGAAGGGATAACCGAGACGAAAGCGGTCCTTACCCCGGCGAGCTCGCGGATATAATAGGGGCGTATGAGCGCGGCCAGTTTTTTATCCTTGATCTCCGCGTTCGAACAGAACAGCGCCGGCACGCCCTCCGGCGCGGCCGTCCCGCGCGCGGCCGACCATTCCCAGACCGACTTTATGTCGCTGTCTACGGGGGCCGCCGCTTCCATGCCGATATCCGAAAAATATTTCAGCCGCGGCTCCAGCGGCAGCTTTATGAATTCCGCCAGCAGCCCGCCCATCCCGACCCCGATAAGGATATTGTCCTTTTGAGCGGAGACCACCAGGTCCCGCACGCCCCGGCTGAACCCGCGCAGGCCCATTGGCAGGCAGAATTCCGAGATCACATAGCCCCCCTCCGGGCCGCTTACGGCGTAGCGCATGGCCAGGGTTGGCGACCAGACATTGTCCGGCTCTTTGCCGCCCAGCGACGCGGCCCGGAATGTTTTGCCTTCCGGTGTCCTGCCCACCAGCAGCTCCGCGTAACCCTCGGCCGCCCGGACGGAGTAGGGCAGGCCCGCTATTATAAGCGAGGCCGCGCCCGTGCTGACGCCCTGATCGGCGTAAAGGAATGACCTGCTCCCCTCCACTATAAGCGCGCGGCCGGTGACGGTATAATCCGTGGTCCTGTTCAGCTCCTCCAGCGACACCGTATCCGGGTCGTCCAGCAGCACCCTGGCGCCGTCGGTATAGGCTATATCGGCCGCCGCCTTCTCCAGCTTCACCGCGCCGGAAGAAAGCTCCGGCAGCCGCTCGAGCGCGCCGGACAGCTCGAAAGAGACGGCGTATTTCCCGTCGGCATAAAAAACCGCCCCCGCGCGCTCCTGCGCCGCCAGCGGGCCGCGGGCCGCGGCTAACAGCAACGCAAGCAGGAGATAAGCGGAAAACTTATGCGGCATAAATAGGCTGTCCTGTAGTCCCGCCGGTTCGGCCGGGCGGGCATTCAATTATATAAAAGATTTTACGCGTGTATCGGTAAGACCCGGCCTTTATTTCCGGAGGGAACTGAAAATATTACGGTCGCCGTGGGCATAACAGTAGCCGAAACTTTGATCATTCCCGTTTGAATCCAGCGTCATGGCGGTCATCCGGAAGATCAGCCAATGATTTGAAAGATCGGTCCCCGGACTTTTAGGGAGGGTGAACCGGACGGACCGTACCGTGTGCGTATCGCCGACTTTCATAACCTTGTTTATCTTATGGCTCTGACTTAAGGGTTTTATATCCCACCCTTCTTTGAGGGACAAGCCCAGCCCGACCTCAAAAGATTCCAGCCGTTCCCTCGCTTGAGGAGGCTGGTTGCGATAAGCGATCGCAGCTTCCGTGACAACGATATCGATAGACCACGGGTGGACCAGGCAATAACCCTCAAAGCTCCCGACAAGAGAAAAGCAGCTGACGTCCATGGATGAAACATGGAAGGGAATTCCGGCCAGGTTCAGGGAATAAACCGAGTTCAGGTACTGCGCCAGGTCAACCACGCCGGAAGCCGTGCCGGACGACGGCAGGCTCATATCCGGGAAAGCGTCATTCACCCTGTTGTCGGCATTGACAGCGGAAATAAATTTCCCTTCGTTCCCGCTTCCGACCTGAACGACATAAAACCCCGCCGCCGGGAGCTGCGAGATTATCGTTCCGCCAAGGTCCTGGAACCGCGACCAGGCTACGTAGGCCGGGGTTTCCGTATCCATTAACACGACTACCAGCCCTGGAAAAGCGAGGCCGGTGTGGCTCTGTCCTTTTTTATCCGTATATTGGACAGTTTCCGGAACGGGCAAGGTTGCGGTGGAGATGAAAGCGCCTTTTGTAAGCGGATCGGCCGTGGGCTGCGGCTCGGCGGCAGGTGCGGCCAGTCCGCACATCCGGGCGATCGCGGCCGACGGGCAGAATAGCAGGACCGCAGGCAATAACAGGGCGCGGAGATGGCGGCGCGCGCCGGCGGGACCGTCGATTACGGTATTCATAATTCCACCGGGGAACCACCCGGGAGTCTCGCTTCCATGGCGTTTGCGCCTCTGTTTAAAAAGCTTCAGGGAAAGGCCTTCCCCCTCCGCCGGCTTTCCTATGGTATTTATACCACTCGCAAGTGCGTTTGTCAATTACATCCCGTGCCGGGCCCGGGTCCGCCGCGCCTGTAATTCCTGCCCCTTTTTTGATACCATACCCTAAAGCGCAACAGGGTATAGGCGGGCGGGCAATAATGATAGAGATAAGATCGCTCCGCGTGGATTACGAGAACGTGACGGCGGTCTCCGACGTCAGCCTCGCGGTCGAGCCTGGCCGCGTCTTCGGCCTGGTCGGGCCCAACGGGTCCGGCAAAACCTCCCTTTTGAAAGCGATAGCCGGCCTGGTGGAGCCCACCTACGGCGATATAAAGATCTGCGGCTGCGACCTCGAACTGAATCCCCGGGAAGCTCTCCAGAAACTCGGCTTCATGCCGGATTTCAACGCGGTTTACGAAAACCTGAAAGTCTGGGAATACCTGGACGTCTTCGCCACCGCTTACCTTATAGACCGGAATAAACGGCTGGACCTTGTGGAGAAATGGGTGAACCAGGTCGGCCTCGGCGACAAGACGGACGCGCTTATTCACACGCTTTCCAGGGGTATGCGCCAGCGGCTGGTCCTGGCGCGAACGCTCATCCACGACCCGGAAGTCGCGCTGCTGGACGAGCCGGCCAGCGGCATCGACGCGCTGGGACGCATAGAAATGCGGAACACGCTGAAAGAAGCCGCCCGAGGCGGGAAAGCGATAATAATTTCAAGCCATATCCTGAGCGAATTAAGCGACCTTTGCGACTCAGCGGGGATCATGGAAAAAGGCAGGATGGTGGTGTCTGGCGATATGGCCCGGCTGCGCGCATATACCGGCATGAAAACGGAAATAGTCGTGCACTTGTCCGAAGCGTCGGACGAAACCGTAAAAGAACTGAAAGCCGTCCTGGAAGGCCGGCCCGGCATCGGCGCCCTTAAAGAAGAAAAGACAGGCGAATTTTGCGCCGAATTCTCCGGCAGCCGGGACGAGCTGCCCGGGCTCCTGGGCGCTTTGGTAAAAGAGGGCCTGCCGATAGCGCAGTTCTTCATAAGGGAAGCCGGCCTTGAGGATATCTATTTCAAAGCGGGGGCCGGAAAAACCTCATGATGCCGCTGAAACCAAGGGACAACGCCCTCTTTGTCAGGAATTTCCGGGACAGGATGCGGCCCCATGTCATCGGGTCGTACGCCGCGATACTGTTCGTGCTGGTAATGATATTCCTTCTCGCGCTCACGGAAGTTTTCGCGGACACCGGCCGGGAGAACGCTCTTTTCCCTTTAATTCCCCACTGCGTCCCGGCCAGGATATTGGCATACCTGGCCGTTTTCCAGGGAGCGGTGCTCCTGGTATTGGGAACGCTGTCCGCGTACCGCATGGCGCTGCAGGACCGCCTTAACGGCACGCTCGACTTTTTCCGGGCCACTCCGACCGAAGGCCTTGACCACGTCCTTGGCCTGGTATTCGGCGCTCCGATAATGGAATGGTTCTTTTTCCTGCTGCTGGTCCCGGTGATGTTCGTGCTGGCTCTTATGAGCGACGTGAAGGTCGCCGTGCTGGCGGAGTTCTACGCCTCTCTCGCCCTGTGCGCGGTATTCTATCATTCGCTCGGCATCCTGGCCGGGGTCTGCGCGACCATGAAAAAATACCGCGCGGCCGTGAACATCCTGGGGCTGGCCGCGCTTATTTGCGCCGGCACCGCGGCCCTGGTATATATAAGATCATCCGTCGCCTACCACGGCACGTTCCTCCCGTGTTACACCAACCTGCTGATGAACATCCTGGACAAAGGGGCGTTTTCAAGACCGGAATTCCTTGATTACAGCGTTCACATATTCTTCGGAAAGCCGCTCTCCCCGCTGTTCTTCCAGGCCTTGGTGCAGGCGCCGCTGTGCGGCCTGGTCTGGCTGGCGACAAAGAGGAAGATCTCGTCCGCCGAAACCCCGTTATTATCCAGCTTTCAGCTGTTATTCCTGACCTCGCTCATTCTGGTTTTTTTCGCGGGAGATTCCCTGTTCACCGCGGAGTTCCGGCGCAGATGGTACACCCCGCAAAATCCGAATCCCATCCTGCTCATATATTTTTACCTGGTCTTTTTCCTCTCGGTTCTTTTCAGCATCATGGCCACCCCGACCGCTCTCGGCTACCAGAAAGCGCTCAACCGCGCCGCCAAATCGGGGTTATCCGGACCCGGCTGGTTTGTCGAACAGAACAGCAACGCCGGCTGGACAATACTTCTCTGCTGCCTGTTCGCCGCCGTATACTTCGCGCTGTGCGCGCCGTTCAAGGTGTCTCTTTATATTTTCACGGCGAGCTTCGCCGTGCTGGCGGTTTTTATCGCGTTCTTCGCCAGCGCCTATGAGTTTTTCAAATTAGGCCGTTTCCGCGGCAAGACCATTATCTTCTCAACGGCCGTTCTTCTCCTGTGGATCGCGCTGCCGATAACCGAGGCGATACTCACCAGCGGGAAATATTTCTTTTTTTTCTGTTTTTCCCCTTTGACCATGTTCGCGATCTGGGGAGGCATGGCCACCAATGACGCCGCTGTAAATTCCGCGACAACGGTAAAACAGCTTATTGCGGCGGTCAAATCCTCCAACTCCTCCTCTTTTTCGGAGGTCGGCGCTATTACGGTGATCACAGGCCACCTTCTGATGTTTGCGGCCGCCGTATTGTTCATATTCCTGGCGGCGCGCGAGCGAAAGCGCATAAGAGCCCGCGTCGCCGGCGGCCGCGAATTGAACGCGAGCGCCGCTCCGGCGCGGTCCCCCGACAACATATGAAAGGCATTAAACGCATAACCCTGATATTTTACGCGGCGTTCTTCGCGTTGTGCTTTATACTGTTCGTCGTCCCCGAAAGCCGGAACCTTGCCGGGGCGTATTATCTGGGCGACCATGCCGGCATTAACGTTTACCTTGACCTGTTGCCCGATGGAACTTACAAGGCGGACTGGCCCGGCTGCGGCGGCTCCTGCGGCGCGGCGCGCGGCGCCTGGAAAGCCGAGCAGGACAAGCTGGCGTTCTTCCCCGCGGAAGAAAAGGGCCGGCTGACGGGATATCTGCGGCAATTGAATATCGTCCGGAACTATTGGCGGACGGTCTTTGTCCGGAACCCCGGCGATAAATATTATAAGCGGTACGGGCCGGACGGGCGCTCGGCTTTTTTCAGGCGGAACAGGCCCTGGTTCGTGTTGCCGTAAATTACGGACGCCGCTATGCCGGCACAAAATGCGAATAGATAGAATAACTGTTTTCCTGGCGGCGGAAGCGCTGCTCCTGTGCGCCTCCGCGGGCGCCGCCATGGCAAAGACGCCCGCCGGCGGGTGGGATCCCCCGCAGAACTGGTGTTACTGCCTGCAATACCGCACCCCGACGGCGTACAACCCCATACCGTACGATCTCGGCTCGTTCCCGGACCTTGCGCCGGGATGCGCCAAAGTAAAATTCGATGCCAAAAGAAAGAACGCGGGCGAAGAGCTTCACAGCTGCGAAGATCTCAGGAAATGCTGGCAGGAAGCCGCAAAGGGAACGGAGGAAAAAAAGAAATTAGAAAAAACACTGGCCGGCCACAGAAAAATGCTGGACGCCTGCCTAAAGCCCCTCCCGGAAATATCCGCGGAAACACGGTCCAACCTGGATAAAACATGCCGCCGGATATGGAAGCCTCTTCTGGAAATGGACACCCGGGATATCGCGGCGGCCGATACCAGGATGCGGTCGGAGCGGGCCGCGTGTTTTGCGAAGGCGCCAACGATCAGTACCGCTAAATTACTGCTTCGCAGTTCCGCCAGGGACGAGCGCATCAGGGCCGCTTTATTCCTGGCCAGGACAGATACCGCCGACCCGGAAGCGATACCTGTTCTCATCGACGCCATCCGGCGCGATGAGGAAGGGTGCAAGGCGATAGCGGCCCTTGGAAACTACGGCCCCGCGGCCAATGCCGCCGTGCCGGCGCTTGCCGACCTCGGCGTAAAGCACAGCGTGTGCCCCGGCTCCGCCACGCTCACCCTGGAGCGGATAGGCACTCCGGACGCCAGGACAGCGCTCAGATTATCCGGGAACTGGGAACGGAAATGGAACTTGCGTGAGAAGCGGCTTTTCCAGGCATTGTCCGACCGGGACCCGGCTGTCCGCGGGAACGCCGCGGCGGAACTGCATTACACCGCCCTGAAATTAAATCCGGAAACTTCCGATCTTGACAAGCGGAAAGAAATTACCGCCGCGCTGACCCGCCTGCTTCGCGATCCGCAAAAAACGGTGCGTTACCGCGTCGCGTCCTATCTGGCCCATGCCGACACTCCCGCCGCGGAAGCCCTGCCCGTGCTTATCGAAGCGGTCAAGGATAACGAAGTGACCGACCATTCCTGTATCGCAATATCGGCTCTTGGCGGCTACGGCCCTGCGGCCGGCGCCGCCGTGCCCATACTCTCCGACCCCGGCGTAATGGAAAGGCACGAATATTTCCGCGCGCCGAATCCCTGCTCTCCCTCGGCCGCTCTGGAACGGATCGGCACCCGGGAGGCTATGGCCGCTCTGGGAGCGCAGAGAAACAGGGAACTGAAATGGAAATGGAGCGTACAGGAGATGCGGCTTTTAGCGAAAGCGCGGGGGGATCAGAACCCGGATGCGCGGGAAAGCGCTATGCGGGAGTTGCGTTCTATTGCCCTGAAGTCACCTAAACATAAACGGAAGAATATCTTCGCCGCTTTGCAGCTGCTGTTGCGCTATACGGATAAGACCGGCCGCCACAGCGCGGCGCTCCGTTCAATTTCCATATCTTTCACCGCCGCGGGAGCGGTGCTCGAAGAGGACTCTCCATATGCCAGTCCGGGATATTTACATCCCGCCAGTTTCGGCACGGTGCGCGCGGCCGAAACGCAGGCGTTCGATAAACTGACGAATGGGAAGGGATCCACCTATTTCCGGCTTCGAGAATACACGGCCGAGCTGGAACAGATCGGCGCGCCGGAAGCCATGGCCGCCCCAGCGCTGCTGCAAAACAACGAACTGCTGGCGAGCGCGCTGGCGGCGCCGTTCGCCTTCCTCGTCTTCATCCCCGCGCTGGCCCCGCTGACCCTCCTGTTCTTCGCCTGGCTTTTCCTGTGGAGCCGCGCCCGGCATAAAGAAGGCCGTAAATTCATTTACCGGCCGCTGCTTATCCCTGTCCTCGGCTGGATTTATATCTCATATGTTGTCATGTTCGAATTGAACAAGCACGGCTCTTTCAGGCAGATCAATGGGGCGTACATCTGTTTTTGGCTCTCTGTCCTCACTACCCTTACCGGCCTGCTCCCCTGGTGCGCGAGCTGGTGCCTGCTGCGCCTGCGCGGACGGCGGCGCTCCGCCGGCGCGTAAAAGGTACCTGCTACCTTTTATATAATAAGCAGATGAGGATCTCGAAACCCAAGATCGCGCTGGGCGTGTTTATCGCCGTGCTGCTGGTCCCGGCGGCCTGGTCCTACGTCAAATACAAGAGTTTTTCCCGCAGCCTGATAGAGCAGATAAATTCGCAGGCCGGAAAAAAACTGGGGCGGCAGGTTAAATTCAAAAAAATGGAGTTCTCCGCCCTGAAGGGGATCGTGATAACCGAGCCGTGCGTCTCCCGGAAACCGGACTTCTCGAAGGGCAATTTCTTCTGCGCTAAACGCGCCGTCATAAGGCCCGAGCTCGCCAAGCTTATCAGGAAGCAGGTTTATTTCGCGAACATCGAGCTGGAAAGCCCGGTCATAAAGATACGGGAGGCGGGCGGGAAATGGGATTTCGAAGACCTGCTGGACCTGCTGCCCAAAACCTCCAAAGGCCTGCACATCACCTGGAACGCCAAGCGGATGGAGCTGAAAGACGCCCAGGTGGAAATAGACATCGGCTCGTCCGGACGATCCCTGGCGCTAGAGGGCGCCGACCTTACCCTGCTCCACTATTCCTCGCTGGCCGGCAACTTCGAGCTGAGGTTCAAGGGCGGCGCAAAGACAATTTATAACAACCAACTGCTGACGGCCGATATTTCCCTGAAGACCGGCCTGAACTTCGAATACGCCGGGCTGGTCTCCGCCTTCGGCGGCGTAGAGGTCACCGGCGCCTCACTGGGCGCCGCCACCCTGAAGAAAGCCTCGCTGGACTGGGAGCTGTTCAACATCAACAAGCCGGCGGCCGAAAAGAATTATACCGCCGGGCTTAAAGCGGAAGGCCTTTTCATCCCGGCGCAGCAGGGCGGGGCGGTGAAGGCGCTGAACTCCGGGCTGGAACTGCTCGCCTCGGTAATGGGCAAAGAGGCGCCGCGGGCGGAAGACATCGAGATGGCGCTGCTGGCGCTGGACTTCGCGCTGGACGACGGCGTCCTGCGGATAAAGCGCCTGGACGCCGATTCTAATTTCCTGGAGCTGCGCTCCAGATACGAACTGAACGGCCCGGACCGGACCGTAGACCTGGACCTCTCGGCGCGGCTGGGCGGCAGCAAGCTGGCCCTCACGGCCAAAGGCCCGATGCACAGCCCGGAAATACAGCCTGCAATGTCCTACACGCTGGCAAACAAACTGCTGGAAGCCCTGCGCGGACTCAACGCTTCGCTTTTAAAATTATTCCCGATACTCACGGAGAAACCAAATGTCTAAGAAAGTAATGATCATAGGCGCCGGCCCGGCCGGCTACCCCGCCGCCCTGCGGCTTAAAGAGCTGGGCGCCGAGCCGTTCATAGTGGAAGCGGGCGACTTCGGTGGCACCTGCCTGAACCGCGGCTGCATCCCGTCGAAAGCCTTCCTGGACACGGCCCACCGCGTGCACGCCTTCGAGGGCCTGCGGGGCCTGCTCAAGGACAGCGTCGAAGCCGGCTTTTCAGCCGAGATGCTGGACTGGGATAAGGTAAAGGCCCGCCGCGCCGGGGTGGTGCGCCAGTTAAGGGAATCGCTGGAAAAACTTTTCCAGGCGAAAAAGATAGAGGTCATACGCGGCCGCGCGGCTTTTTCCGGGCCTAAAGAAATAACCATACCCGGGCCGCAGGGCGAAACGAAGCGGCAGTTCGACGCCGCGATACTGGCTTCCGGCACCCGCCCTTCTTTTCCCCCTCCTTTCAACGAAGTCCGCGAGCTTCTGACAAATTCCGACCGCGTGTTCGACCTGCCCGCAAGGCCGGGCTCCATACTGATAGTCGGCGCCGGCGTCATAGGGCTTGAGTTCGCCTGCTTCTTCAACGCCATCGGCGTGAAGGTTACCGTGCTGGAAATACTGCCGGACCTGCTGGCCGGAGAGGACCCGCAGGTAACGCGCGCATTGCGCTCTTCCTTCGAAAAGCGCGGGATAAAGTTCATCTTCGGCAAGAAAGCCGCGAAGGTCTCCGCGGCCGGCGGGAAAAAGACGGTCATGCTCGAGGACGGGACGGCGCTGGAGGCGGACGAAGTGCTGGTCGGCGCGGGCCGCGACGCGCACCTGGCCGGCATGGGGCTTGAAACCATAGGCCTGCCCTGGGACAGG
>CAZJUL010000082.1:0-9927 GCA_964549095.1 uncultured Elusimicrobiaceae bacterium | reverse complement strand
TGAACGCCCGGCAGATCCAGCGGGCGTCGGGAAAAGAGCGGATCATCCTGCTGTCCATCGAGGACATTACCGGGCGCCGGCGGTTCGAGACCGAGCTGCGCAAGGCGAAGGAAGCGGCGGAAGTGGCGAACCGGTCCAAGAGCGCCTTTCTCGCGAACATGTCGCACGAGATCCGGACGCCGATGAACGCCATACTGGGCTTTTCCCAGCTGCTGCGGCGCGACCCCGAGGCCACGCCCAAGCAGAGACAGCAGATAGAGACCATAAACCGGAGCGGGGAGCACCTGCTGTCGCTCATAAACGATATCCTGGAGATGGCGAAAGCCGAAGCCGGCCGCACGACGCTGAACCCGGCGGTCTTCGACCTCCACGCCCTGATAGTGGCCGTCGACAAGATGCTGCAGCAGCGCGCCGAGGCCAAAGGCCTGCGGCTGAAGGTGGAACGGAGCGCGGAACTGCCGCGCTTCGTGATGGCCGACGAGGGCAAACTACGGCAGATCCTGCTGAACCTGCTCAGCAACGCGATAAAATTCACCATGAAGGGCTCGGTCACCCTGCGCATGGGCGCCAGGCGCGGGGCCGGGCCGGATATCCAGTTGACGGCGGAGATAGAGGACACGGGCGTGGGCATAGCTCCGGAAGAGCTGGCCCGGCTTTTCAATCCGTTCGAGCAGGCGCAGGCGGGCAGGGCGGGCGGCACGGGCACGGGGCTGGGGCTGGCCATAAGCCGCGGCTACGCGCGCCTTATGGGCGGGGATATAACGGTCAAAAGCCGGCCGGGTGCGGGCAGCGTTTTCAGCTTTTACACCGCCCTGAAGGAAGTTGCCTCCGGGGTCGCGGCCGGAAAGGTCCAGCCGCACCCGGTGAAAGGGCTTAAGCCCGGCCAGCCGAAATACCGGGTGCTGGTCGTGGACGACAAAGAAGACAACCGTGAATTCCTGGCCCAGCTGCTCGTTCCCGCGGGCTTCGATATCCGCCAGGCGGTCAACGGTGAGGACGCCATCAGGGAGTTCAAAGCGTGGCTGCCGGAGATCATACTGATGGACCTGCGGATGCCGGTGATGGACGGCTATGAGGCCATCCGCCGCATCCGGGGCGGCGCCGGCGGCAAGAAAGCGAAGATCATCGCGGTGACCGCCAGCATCTTCGGGGAAATAAACCGGGACGCCCTCGGGGCCGGGGCCGACGCGCTGATCCTCAAGCCTTTCAGGGAAGCGGAACTGTTCGAGAAGCTCGGCGAACTTCTCGGCGCCGAGTATGTTTACGAGGAAGAGGCCCCGCCGGCGGCCGCCGGGACAAAGGACAAGGAAACAGGGACGCTGAAGCCCGGGGCCTCGGCGGGCCTTCCCCCGGAACTGTTGTCCCAGCTTCGCGAAGCCGCCATCAACGGGGACTTCGGCCTGCTGAGCGAACTTACCGTCCGCGTCGAAGCCCGGGACAAGCGCCTCGCCGGGGGGCTGCGCACCCTGGCCGGCAGGTTCGACACACAGCGCATCCTGGCCCTGCTGGGAAAGGATTGACCGCGCGGTCTTTTGCCGGAAGAAAGACCGGATTTTACAAGTATGCGGGAAGCAGGGAAGCGATTTCCATTCCCGCGGAGGACAACAGCTATGAAAGACCATACCGATCGCCCGAACCTGTCGAGCGTGCTGATGGTGGACGATACGCCCGCGAACCTGGAACTGCTCTCCGGGATGCTCAAAGGGCGCGGCTACAAGGTGCGGGCCGCCGTCAGCGGGGCGCTGGCGCTGCAGGCCGTCCGCAACGATCCGCCCGATCTCATATTACTGGACATCAACATGCCGGAGATGAACGGGTACGAGGTGTGCGCGCAGCTGAAGTCCGACGAGAAACTGAAGGATATACCGGTTATTTTCCTCAGCGCCCTCAACGAAACGGTAGACAAGGTAAAAGCTTTCGGCGCCGGCGGCGTGGACTACATTACCAAGCCGTTCCAGTTCGAGGAAGTGGAGGCCCGCGTCGAGACCCACCTGGAACTGCGCCGGCAGAAGCGCCAACTGCAGGAGAACTTTACGGAGCTGCGCGAACTTGAAAAGCTGCGCGACGGCCTGGTGCACATGATCATCCACGACCTCCGCTCCCCGCTGACGGGCGTCTGCGGCTTTCTGGATCTTCTCGGGGAAATGGCCGACCCGCCGCTTTCGGCGGTCTCCGCCGGGTACCTTGCCAGCGCCAGGGACGCGGCGAAGCAGACCATCCGCCTGATCAGCGACGTCCTGGACTCGAGCAAGATGGAAGAGGGCAAGATGAAGCTGAAGCTGTCAGAATGCGACCTGAGCCGCCTGCTGGGAGAGGGCGTCTCGGAATTCAGGCCTATTTCAGAAGGCCGCGAGCTCCGGTTCCCCCTGCCGGCGAGCCCGGCGACCATCATGGCGGACTGCGGGATACTTTCCAGGGTGATACAGAACCTGCTGGCTAACGCGGTAAAGTTCACGCCCAAGGACGGCGGCCTTATACGGCTGGACATCAAGCCCGCCGGCGACCGGGTCCGCGTCAGCGTCGCGGATAACGGCCAGGGCGTTGCGCCCGAGTACCGGGAGAAGATCTTCGAGAAGTTCGGCCAGGGGGAAGTCTGCGCAGCCCACCAGAGACATTCCACAGGCCTGGGGCTTACCTTCTGCAAGCTGGCGGTGGAAGCGCACGGAGGCAGCATCGGTGTAGACAGCGACGCCGGAAAAGGAAGCGTTTTCTGGTTCGAGCTGCCGGTGAACGGCCCGGGTCCGGAGAAAACCCCGGAGCCCCCGCCGAAGAGCTGAGCCGGTTCCCGCCGGCCCGCGAATATTACCTATAACCGCGCGTAGAACTCCGTATTGTTACCGGGTGCGGGGAAGGGTATTGTATTAATACGGCCGCAATTCCTGCATTTGAGGGGACAGGAGCTATCCCCGTTGTTCCGGTGACCGCGCCTGTAATAACATAACGCGAAATAGAAACAGAAATATGAAAGGCGGAAAAACGCTGCTGGCCGCCTGCCTTCTCCGGCTGGCCTTATCGGCCGCCCCGGCGCCCGCCGGGGCGCAGCCCGACGGCGGGCTGCCGGGCTCGTTCTCCCGGGAAGGGGTTGGGGCGCGCGCCCTGGCGCTGGCCGGCTCTTTTGCCGGCATAGCCGACGACGCAAACGCCGTTTACTGGAACCCGGCCGGGCTCTCTACGCTGACCAAGCCGGAACTTACTTTCAACCATATCACTCTTTTTTCCGGCACCAGCGACGATTTCATCGGCTTCGCGCTGCCTTTTAAAAAGCTCGGCGCCATAGGCGCGGGCTACCTCAGGCAGACCAGCGGGAATTTCCAGAGGCGGGAGACGCCCTTTGACGCCCCTGTCAACTTCGACATAACCAACAGCCTGCTGCAACTGGGCTGGGGCATCAAGGTTCCCGCGGCCTATACCCGGAATATTCTCCCGGGGAAGATCAACCTTGGCTTCAGCTTTAAGAACGTAGTGCAGCAGATCGGTACGGTGAGCGGCTCAGGCGCGGGGGCGGACGGAGGACTGCTCTACCGGCACGAAAAAGGCTTTTCCCTGGGCGTAGTCGTCCTGAATATCCTGCGGCCATCGGTCAAACTGGTGTCTAAAGGCGTCCCTTTTCCGAGGATCATAGATATCGCGCCCGTATACAGCCGGGTCATCGGCAAAGACTTCAAAGCCGCCCTGGCCGCCAGGACGAATTACTACGGCGCCAGGTTCCACCCAGCCGGCGGCTCCGAACTATGGTACCTGAACAGGTTCGCGCTTCGCGCCGGGCTGGAGGCCAAAGGCGTTTCCATCGGCGCGGGGGCGCGGCTCGCCAACTACCAGCTCGATTACGCGGTCCTGCTGCACGAGATAGCGGCAAGCCACATCGTATCTTTCTCGCTTAAATTCGGGATGACCGGGCTTGAACGGGCCGAGGAGATCCGGCGCGGCATGAGAAGGCTCGACAGGGACGAAGCGCAGCGCCTGGCCAACAGTTATTACCAGGAGGGTTTAGAGCTGGCCAAGGAAGGCAGCCTGGCCGCGGCCATCGGGAACCTGGAGAAGTCGGAGCTCCTGGACCCCGACAATAGGCAGGTGGAAAGCAAACTCAGGGGACTCAGGGCCGAGCTGGCCTGGCAGGTCAGCCGGCAGCTTACCGAGGCCTCGGCCATATTAGCCCGGCAGCAATACCAGCAGGGCAACCTCCTGGTCAGCCTTGAATACTGGAACGCCGTGCTGCAGGCCGATCCGGCCAATGAAGAAGCCAAGCAGGCGGTCGAAACTATCAACTCCCGCCTGGGGAGCCAGGAGAAGGAACTGCTCGCCAGGACGCAAAAGGACCTCATAGACGTCCAGGTCGCCCAGTTCCTGGCCAGGGCGCAGAGCTTGAGGGAGCAGGGGCTTTTAGCGGAGGCGGCCGCCGAGATCCGGAAGGCGCTTAAGGCCGACAGCGGGCATGAGCGCGCAAAAAGCCTGCTTGCGGAGCTGGACCAGGCCATGCGGGAAAAGGTGGACCAATTATCGAAGCAGGCGGCGCTGGAAGAAGAGAAAAAAGATTTTAAAGCCTCCGTGGCGGCTTACCAGGCGATACTTCAGATGGCCCCGGCCGCCCCCGGGATCGACGAGAAATTGAAAGCAGCCAGGGCGGTGACGCACGTCAAGGTCACTCCCGCGATGAAGAAGGAGGCGGACCGCCTTTATTACGTGGCGGTGGACCAGTACCTGAAAAAGCGGTACCCCGAGTCGTCCGCCACGCTGTCCCGCATCCTTGAACTGGACCCGGCCAACGCGGGCGCGTTAAAACTGAAGGCCAAGCTGGAGGCCGCGCTGAAATGATACGGCGTCTTCTTATCCTGGTTTTTCTTCTGCCGCTGCCCCCGGCGGCCGGAGCAGCCACTATTGAAGGGCGGGACCTGGGAGGGCAGAACCTTATTTGCGGACCGGGCAGCACGGCGAACGATTCTATTCCCTGCTCGCCGAACGATGTGCTGAGCGGCGTCTTCACCAATGTCGGACTCTTCCAGATCAACTCGGGGACTACGGTCTTCGTGACCCCCGGCGTCTCCCTGGTCATATTCGCCTCCACCATCTCCATAAACGGCACCCTTAACGGCTCGGGCCGCGGCGAGGTAGGCGGGATAGGCGGCGACCCGGGCCAGCCCGGCGGGGACGGCGACGGAAGGGGGCCCGGCATAGGCGCCTACACCGAGATGGGCGGCGGAGGAGGCGGCTACGGCGGCGCCGGGGGCGACGGCAGCGGAACCGACGGCGTACTTGCCATCGGTGGCGATACTTACGACGATACCGTCCTGCCGGTCTCCGCCGGCTCGCTCTCCCAGGGCTCCGGCGGCGGAGGCGGCGGCGGTTCCGGGGAACAGACCGGCGGCAGCGGCGGCCAGGGCGGCGCTTCCATCTACCTGGAAGCAGACTCCTTCACCCTGACCGGCACTATTTTCGCGCGCGGAGTGCCCGGGGGCAACTCCACCAGGCCCGCCGACGCGGGCGGCGGCGGCGCGGGAGGCGGGCTGCTTGTACGGTGCGCGGGATCGGCCGCCGTGGGCGGAGTCATCAACGCCTCCGGCGGCAAGGGCGGAGACGCGAGCGCCGTCGGTGATGATATTCCATATCCCGGCGGCGGAGGCGGCGGCGGCCGGGTCAAGATCTACTACCGGCAAGCGGTCTTTTCTGTAGTCATCAGCACGGCCGGCGGGGCTAAAGGAATGAAATCGGCCAAGGGCGGCGAAGGCGTTCCGAACGCGGAGTACGGGGAGCCCGGCACGGTTTCCTCCGCTACAGTGGCTTCCTCCCCGACCGGCCTGGCATTTCCGGGCGTGTTCTCGACCTCCATCACCTGGAGCTGGACAGCCGCCCAGGACTGGGGAGACGCGGCCGGGGCTTCAAGGGAATACCGGCTCTACAGCGGTACTGTCAGCTACCGCACTCCGGACCGCTCGCCCCAGCTCGTTGTCTCAAGCTACTCGGTCTCTGCCACGGAAACCGACCTCGCGCCCAACACCGCCTACACCCGCTATGCGACGGCCTTCACGGATCATTCGGACAGCCTGCCTTCCAATTCGGTCTCCACCCACACCCTGGCGTCCACTCCCGGCGCCGCTGTCAGCGCCTTTACCGCGGTATCCGCCGCCTCGCTCAGCTTTAACTGGACCGCCGGGGAGCCGGCTAATCCGGGTCATACCGGCTACGAGGTAACCCGTTCCACCGATATGGATTTCGGGATCAATGTCTCCACTTCCTATATCGCGGCCCTCTCCTCCGCAACTGCGGGCCTGGCCGCCAACACCACCTATTACTTCAGGACCCGCGCCATCAACCTTGATAATTTGCCGACGGGATTCACTCCGACGGCCTCCACCGCGACACTTGCCGTGGAACCCTCCGGCCCCTCATTTGCGGGTCTTAATTCCACCGGCTTCACTTTTAACTGGAGCGGCGCGGCTAACCCGCCGATGACCCGCTACATCGCCGAGATCTCCACCGACAACTTCGCCACGCTGGCCCGGTCCTCAGGCACGCTCAATACCGGCGCCGCCTTTTCGGACCTGGCGGTCAACACCCTTTATTATGCCCGCGTCAAAGCGCAAAACCACAACGGCCTGGACACCGCCTTCACCGCCGCCGTCACCACCGTCACTACCACGGCGGCGCCGCTCAACGCCCCGGTTCCCTTTACGAACCTCTCGGCCAACGCCCTGACCTTCAACTGGAGATCTGGCGGCAACAGCGCGGGAACGGATTACGATCCGGAAATATCCACTAATAGCGACTTTTCAGCGCCTGTCTCTTCGGCGGTCACAACTAACCTTAATTATGTTTTCACCGGCCTGTCGGTCAATGCCACCTATTACGCCCATGTGCGCGCACTGGGTGCCGGCGGAGCGGCCAGTTCCTATTCCAACCCCGCGGTTTCCACTGTGACGCTGACGCTGCCCCCCGTTACCGCCGCCGATCCGTTCACGGGTGTCTTTGCCGGGAGCTTTGTTTTCAACTGGGAGGGCGGCGGGAACCCCGACGGAACGCTTTTTACCGCGGAGATCTCCAGGAACGGGTTCGTGACCGTTTCCAGCGCTGTCCGGACCACCGCGCTCAGCGCAGCTTTCTCCGCGCTTGCGGCCAACACGGTATACCAGGCCCGGGTGCGGGCCTTCAACTTCGCCGGCATCCCGGGGCAATATTCCTCGCCCATAGTTTCCACCGCCACCGTTATCCTGGCGCCCGTTAACGCCGCTGTTCCCTTCCAGAACCTCTCGGCCAACTCTTTAACCTTCAATTGGGAATCAGGAGGCAACAGCGCCGGAACTAATTACTCTCCGGAAATTTCCACCAACAGCGACTTCTCCGCGCCCGTTTCTTCGGATGTCACGATCAATCTGAATTACGTCTTCTCGGACCTGTCGGTCAACGCCACTTATTACGCCCGCGTCCGCGCCATAGGGGCGGGCGGCAGTCCCACCTCCTATACTGGCTCAGTCTCGACAGTTACATACACTTTGGCCCCCGAAGTCCCGGCCTCGCCGTTCGCCGGCATCGGCACCGCCGGCTTGACCTTCGGCTGGAATCCGGGCGAAAATCCTTCCGGCACGCTCTATGCGGCCGAACTGTCCAGGGACAGTTTTGTCACTCTTCTCGCTTCCGCCTCCACGCCGGGGGCAAGCGCGCCGTTCGCGGGCTTAACGCCCAACACTGTCTACCAGACGCGCGTTAAGGCCGTCAACTTCCTGGGGGTAAGCGGTCCTTACTCCGTCCCGATACGCTCTACGGCCACCCTGGCCGCGGTCCCGGCCAGCGCCGACCAGTCTTTCACCGCGGTCTCGGCCGCCACCTTCACCTTCACCTGGGCCGGCGGCGGCAACCCGGGCGGCACCTCCTACGCCGTCGAGATCTCGAGCGCCGGCTTCGCGCCCGGCACAACCGTTTCATCGGCCGCCACGCTGGCGCTCAGCCAGACCTTCAGCGGCCTGCAGCCAAATACCACCTATTATGCCCGCGTCAGGGCGGTGAACATGGACAATGTCCCGAGCGCTTACGCGCCGATAGTTACGGCGGTAACTTTGCCGTTGTCCCCCGCCCCGGCCTCCCCGCCCTTCAGCGGAGTGACCAGTTCGGGCCTCACGCTGGGCTGGACGGCCAACGGCAATCCGCAGGACACCGTCTATGCGGCGGAAATTTCCAGGGACGGGTTCGTGAGCGTTTCCAGCGCGGTCCAAACCACCGCGCTCAGCGCGGCCTTCTCGGGGCTCGTGGCTAACACGGTATACCAGGCCCGGGTGTGGGCCGTCAACTTCTCGGGCAGCCAAAGCCAGTATTCCTCCGCTATCGTTTCCACCGCCACCGCCGCCTCCGCGCCCGGCAATGCCGCCGTTCCGTTCCAGAACCTCTCCGCCGGCGGCCTGACTTTATACTGGGGCGACGGCGGCAACGCCGCGGGCACCAGCTATAATCCGGAGATCTCCACCAGCAGCGATTTTTCAGCCCCCGTCTCTTCGGCAGTAACGACCGACCTCAATTACATTTTCACCGGACTGTCGGTCAACGCCACCTATTACGCCCGCTCGCGCGCCATCGGGATCGGCGGGTCAGCCGGCCCTTTTTCCAGCCCCGCCGTCTCCACGGTGACCTACACCCTGGCCCCCGCCCCGGCTTCCGCTCCTTTCAGCGGAGTGACCAGTTCGGGGCTCACGCTGGGCTGGACCGCGAACGGAAATCCGCAGGATACCGCCTATCTGGCCGAGATCTCGAGAGACGGGTTCGTGAACATTTCCAGCGCGGTCCGGACCAGCGCGCTCAGCGCGGCCTTTTCAGCGCTTGAAGCCAACACCGCGTATCAGGCCCGGGTGTGGGCCGTCAACTTCTCAGGCGTCCAAAGCCAGTATTCCTCCGCCATCGTCTCCACCGCCACCGCCAGCTCTGCGCCGGGCAATGTCGCCGTTCCGTTCCAGAACCTCTCCGCCGGCGGCCTGACCTTCTCCTGGGGCGACGGGGGCAACGCGGCGGGCACCGTCTACGCTCCGGAGATCTCCACCAGCAGCGATTTCTCAGCGCCCGTCTCTTCTGAGGTCACGACCAACCTCAATTACATCTTCACCGGACTGTCGGTCAACGCCACCTATTACGCCCGCGTCCGCGCGCTGGGCACCGGCGGAGCAAGCAGCCCCTATTCCACCCCCGCGGTTTCCACTGTGACGCTTACGCTGCCCCCTGCCGCCGCCGCCCAGCCATTCACGGGGGTCTTGGCCGGGAGCTTTGTTTTCAACTGGGAGAACGGCGGCAACCCGGACGGGACGCTTTTTACCGCCGAGATCTCAAGGGACGGGTTCGTGAGCGTCTCCAGCGCGGTCCGGACCACAGCGCTCAGCGCGGCCTTCCCGGCGCTTGAAGCCAATACGGTATACCAGGCCCGGGTGCGGGCCTTCAACTTCGCCGGCATCCCGGGGCAGTATTCCTCGCCCATAGTTTCCACCGCCACCGTTATCCTGGCGCCCGTTAACGCCGCTGTTCCCTTCCAGAACCTCTCGGCCAACTCTTTAACCTTCAATTGGGAATCAGGAGGCAACAGCGCCGGAACTAATTACTCTCCGGAAATTTCCACCGACAGCGGTTTCTCAACGCCTGTTTCTTCGAATGTTACCAGCAATCTTAATTACGTTTTCACGGGCCTGTCGGCCAACGCCACTTATTACGCCCGCGTCCGCGCCATAGGGGCGGGCGGCGGTCTCACCTCTTATACGGGCTCCGTCTCTACGGTAACCTATACTTTGGCCCCCGAAGTCCCGGCCTCGCCGTTCTCCGGCGTCGGCACCGCCGGCTTGACCTTCGGCTGGAGTCCTGGCGGCAATCCTTCCGGCACGCTCTATGCGGCCGAACTGTCCAGGGACAGCTTTGTCACTCTTCTCGCTTCCGCCTCCACGCCGGGGGCAAGCGCGCCGTTCGCGG
>CAZJUL010000081.1:0-10038 GCA_964549095.1 uncultured Elusimicrobiaceae bacterium | reverse complement strand
CGCGCAGCGGGCGAATGGCGGAGCGCTATGCGCGAGCGCCATTCGGGTGTATGCCGCCCGCAGGGCGCCCGCTATGCGGGCGGAAAACTTCAATTGAAGTTTTCCGGCTAAGCGAATAACCCCTCCGTAAAGCCCGGAAATGATCCTTGCCGGGCTTAGTTCAACCAAAATACCTGTATTCAGCCGAAAACCCGCGGTTTTCGCCGCGGAGCCGGCGGGATATACCACGAAAGATCGTAAACCTTCCCGGAAAAATCAAAATCGTGCCAAAAACGCGGAATTTGCCCGGGGGCGGGCGATTTGGCTGCCGGAACGCGCTTTTGGCCGCCTTTTTTGAGCCGACAACCCACCACAGAGAAGCACCTGTGTAATATTAATCGTTAATTATTTCCTTAAATGGTGTTTTTAAAAGCCGCCGGTTTTTCGACGGGCGGCCTGGCCGTATGTTTTTGGGGTCACTTTTTAAGCTGCGGTCCGAGCCAGGCGGCCGATCCCGCTTTGATGGTGTTTTTCAAGAATGCCAAATTACGGGCTGTAGGGCGGCTGTGTCTTTCGTGGTGTTTTTCAGGACAGGCTGTTTTCGGGTTTTTGGGCTAATCAGCTTTGATGGTGTTTTTAAAAACAGGCTGATCTTTGGCTTTCCGCATCCTCTGCCTTTAGTGGTGTTTTTCAAAAGGGGTAAAATCAGGCTGTTTCCGGCTTTCCTTATCCCAGGCCCCGGGATCCCTTTAATCGGGTTTTGCTCCGGGGGGTATCCGGATACCCTGATTTTCGTCCTGGGGCATTCTGGCTTTCCTGTGATTTGGGGGTTTCCCGGAATCCGGCTGTTTCCCGGCCGGGATACCATCTCCCGCGATCAGCTGCTTCAGTGGTGTTTTATAAAACCCGGTTTTTGAGTTTTGGCCTGGGCGTGCCCCGGGCCTGATCCTGAAAAAGTTGCCAAAAATTCAGGTTTCCGAAACTTCAAAAATCCCAGGCGCGCCGAAAGTGGGTTTAAATGAGACTGCTAATTATGAATACCTATAAATCGTATTAGCATTGTTGAAATAATGCTTGTATTACATAGTAAAAATAGAATAGCTTAATACAAATTGTAGATGTAGGGGCGCAAAGCAAAGGGGAAGGATAAGTTAACATAATATATATTATCGTTTGTTGCCTTATACGGCTTTCGGGCTTTGGCGTTTAACCGTATTATTGGTTGTTTTAGCGTTGTCAGCGGTAGTTGTCGGGCTTGTTTGGCTGGAAAATTTTGCGGGAATATTTGGGGGCCGGAATTGTCCCGCCCTCGTCGGCATTCCGGTCCGGTCTTCCTGTGGGCGGTCTGTGATTTGGCGTTGTTGTTCGGTCTTGGTCGGTTCTGGCCGGCGGTCTGTTCGGCCTTCTTTGGCTGTTTTTGAGGGTTCTGGCGGGGCTGCCTTGTCTTCTGTTTAGCCTGATTTCGCCTGTCTTTTGGGGCTATCCGGGGCGGTTTTAGGCTGGTCCCGGGGCCTTCTCAGCTGTCTTTTGGCAGCCTGGAGATGGCGGCCGCGGCGGCCTCCAGGCCCTTTTGGGTCAGCTTGTAGGTCCTGTTTCTCTTGGTTCCGGAGGCTGTTATCCTGCCTTCCCGGATCTCCCTGGCCAGCAGCCTGTCCAGCCTGTCCGGCTCGTAGCCGGAGGTCTTCAGCGCTTTTGACAGGGTTATGGCGCTGTGATCTTCCTGCAGGTTTATCGCCCTGCCGGCCGCCATAAGCATCAGGACGGCGTCCACGGCCGTCGTGCCGGGCGCTTTGATCCTGAGCTTGGGCGTTCCCTTGGTGTCCACTATTTTGCTCCAGAAATCGGCCTGCTGCCCGGCGCCGGCCGATATGCCTGCTGCCGCGGCTCCTCCCGGGACCGCTATGGCGGCCAGGAAATCGGCTTTCTCGCTCAGTATGAACTCCGCGGGGCCTTCGGCTTCGAATTCGGCTCCGGAAGGGTGTTTCAGGCGTAATTTATAGCTGCTCATTGGCGTCTCTCCAAGGGGTCTTAGGCCTGCCCTGCGGGGCGGCGGTCTGGCTTATATGTCATTATTTTACCCTATAATATATTATATGTCAACATATGTCTTCCATATGTCAGTCATATGTCATCAACATGTTAACAACCCTGTGGATAGGTCAAAGCCGGGGACATACCTTGCCGCAAGGTGTCCCCAATGCTTAGCGCTTATTGACTTAGAGGCGGAGAAGAGACCGTTTCAGGGCCGGGTAGCTGCCTTTTATGGCGCTTTTGCCCCCCGCCCGGGCCAGATTTTCGCTGTTAAAAGCGGGAATAACGGGCTAAAAGCCGTTAATGGGGACAGGCTACTTTATTTTAAAAAAGTAGCCTGTCCCCATTTTTAAGCCGGGGACATGCCTCGCGGCAAGGTGTCCCCAATGTTTGGCGCTTTAGAACTTGGCTGAGAGGCCCAGGGAGAGGAGGTTTACCGGGTCAAGGCCGGTATAGAGGCTGAGGGGCTTGAAAACGGCGTAGACGGCCTTCAGGCGCAGGTTGTCGCCCAATGAGTGGGTGACTCTGAAGTCCACTTCGCTGCCCAGCTGAAGGGAGCCGCCGTTGGCGTTCTGGGCTGCGCGGAAGGTGTAGAAATCGACGGAAAAAAGAACTTTTTTATAGGGCAGGTCCGCGCCCAGGTTCACTATGTTCAGGCCGGAAACCCCGCAGGGCATGCCGTTGGCGGTGTTGGAGGTCTGGATGATGTCGTAGAGGCTGGCCCCGGCTATCTCGCCGTAGCCGTCGCGCTCCAGCCCCTTATATCTGTGGCCGAAAGCCGGGTAAAAAGCCTTATCCGTGTCCGTAACCTGGCCCGGGTTGCCGGAGGATTTACCGTAGGTCAGGCGCATCTTGGAGGCGCCGAACATCCCCAGGTGCTGGTTCCAGACGCCTTTTATAAGGAAGGCGTGACCGTTGTACGCCGCGTTCCCCCCGCCCGGCTTCCTGGCGGTGCCTTTCTGCATCACGAATTCGCCGTCGAAGACCAGCTGCTTGTGGGTAAGGGAATACCTGATCCCGGTGAAATTCTTTTTAGCCGAATTGTAGGAACCGCCCGGCTCAAAGGCCGGCGCGTCGCCCGTTTCGCGGAAATGGTAGAGGTGCCACAGCCCCTCGTTGGAAGGGTACAGGATGCCGCCGCCGTAGAGGTTCACGAAGCCGGAATCCTTGTTGGGCCTGAAAAAAAAGGCTTCGCCGCTGATGCCTTTGTAGATCTTTTCGGCCGAGATGTGCGCGCCCGGCAGGCCCAGGCCGTCGTCGGCCAGCGTGACGCCCTGCCCAAGCGTGAAGCTCTGCCGCCCGAAGGTGGCGGTCACCTTCTCGTTCAGGAAGCGGTAGACCCGTATGTAGGCCTCTTTTATGTAGGGCGTTCCGTCCACGTGCGGGTAGCGCGCGGCGGCTTCCCTGAACGGCGCGGCCTTCAGCGTGCCGGTGGACGCCCCGCCCGCGCCGATGCTGTTCAGGACGATGCCCACGTCCATGGAGGACTGCTCGGCCTTCTCCAGCTTTATATTCTTGATGATGAAGCCCAGGGCGGCGTTCTCCAGGTAAAGCTCCTGGCCCTGACCCTGGCCGCCGGTTATGAGGTGCGAGTAATTGGCGGCTTTGATCTCTATGTGGGAGGACAGGTCCAGTTTCGTGGCCCGCGCCAGCGGCGCCAGCGCCAGCGACGCGAGGAGGAAGCAGGCCGCGCCGCGGAGGAGGCGTGAGGCGGAAAAAGAGGTAGCGGCGCGCCGGTTCATTGGTTAATTATATAAAAAAAAGGGTTAATACCATACCTTAAAAACAGGAACCCCGGGGGTGAGCCCGGGGTTCCGTTTTTATCTCCCTTGCGGGAAATGTTTAGAACTTCACAGCTATGTCGAGGCCGAGCAGGCTGGCCGAGTCGGTCCCGTAGCTCATCGCGGTGCTGTAGTCGTCGTTGGGGGTCAGCATCGCGTAAGAGGCGCGCAGTGCCACGTTCTCGGAATGCTTCCACATTGCGCAGAAGTCAAGTTCCGTGCCGTAAGCGTCGAACGCCGCGTTGTCTTCGGTCGGGGCGAAGTTGAAGAACTTTGCGCCGATGGTCAGCTTGTTCAGCTGCTCAGGGGTCCAGTTCGCGCCCACGTTGAAGGTGGTCAGGTCAGTGACGCCGACATTTCCGGCTACGCCGCCGAACAGTACGCCGGGGATGTAGTTGGAGTTGACGGCCACAAAGCCTTCGTTCTCGTCAGCGGTCGTGGAATCGTCGCCGGAGCCGACCACGAATTCGCCCGTGAACACGAACTTGCCAGCGGTCTTCGCTTCAAGAGTGTAGTCCACGTTCGCTTTCATAGCGGTGCCGGTGTAGTCCACGGTGCCGTTGTCGCCGGAGTTCATCGCGAATTCCGCGCCGTAGCCGAGGTCCTGCCACTTGCCGGTAACCTTTACGCCGGCCACATTGGTCTTGGCGGCGGTCAGGGAGGCAATGCGGTCGTCCAACTGGTAGACGTACAGCGAGGGCTTCATCATCTCGGAGAAGTCATAAGCGGCGGTGACGCCGTATACGTCCTTGTCGCGCATGTTGACTACGCTGTTTTCCTGCCATTTGCCGATGAGGGCGGTGGCGGACCACTTGTCTTTCTTCCATTCGCCGAACCACGCGTCAAGCGCGGAAACGGAGTAGGAGGAACCGAGGTTGCTGCTGGGCCCGAAGTAGATAACCATATCGCCGGAGTTGCCGTAATACTGGCGGCCGATCCGGTGATTCACGCCGAACACGTTCTTGAGGTTCATATAAGCCTCGGAGAACATGACCGCGGCGGTGACGTTGTCTATCGACTGGCCTGCTGTGTTCGGGTTGTTGCCGTACTGATTGTCGCACTTAACGGCGGTTATCTGCGCGTTGATCTCGTCGTTCAGGTCGAAGTTGACGCCGAGCATGACGCGGGGCATCGTTTCGCTGTGGTTGTTGACGAGGTTGTCCGCGTCGAATCCCGGGTAGTTATTGACGGTGACGCTCTTCACTTCTATGCTGCCTGTGTACTTCGCGTTCTTGAGCAGTTCGGCGCTGGCCATGTTGGCGGCAAACGCGACTACCGCAAGTATTCCTATTACTTTCTTCATTTATTAACTCCTCCTTGTGTTGTCGTAAGCCCCCGTTGTACGGGGCTTTGGGGCCCCTGCGCCTCGCGGCTTCGGAACCCCGCTCTCCCTGTAAGGGTTTTAGGCCTTACAGTTAGGACCTGCCCCTTTCGGGGCCTACGGCCTTGAAGGAGAAGCGCCTTTAAATCGGCGCTCCGCGCCCCCCTTTGGGTTTTGCGGACCCCCCGGAAACTGCTTTCCGGGAGGCTCCTCTTACAGAGCTAGTGATAATATTACAAAAAGGTTGCGGAGGTGTCAATACCCTTCTTTAAGTATTTATATGACAGGAATAGTGTAATTATATGTCAGGGCCGCGAAGCCTGTTTTCACCCGGTCCGCGCCGCTACTTGGCGGCCGGGGCCTTGGGCTCGGGGCTGATCCTGGCCTTGGCGGAAGCTGACCAGGAGGTGTCCGGGTACAGCAGCGCTATCTTTTCGTAAGCGGTCCTGGCTTCCACCGGGCTGCCGGCCATTTCGTAGGCGCGGGCCAGCGAGTAATGGGCTTCCGGCGCCATGAAATGGTCCGGGTACTTGGCCAGGAAATCCTTGTAGTTGGCCTGGGCGCCGGCCATATCGGCGGCCGCTTCCAGGGCTTTGCCGCAGTTGTAAAGGGCGAAAGGCGCAATGTCCTCCGACGCTTTTGCCGCGGAGTATTCCGCCGCCGCTTCTTTGAACTGTCCCTGCCGGTACAGCAGGTCGCCCTTGGTCAGCTTGGCGAAGCCGAGCGCGCTGGTGTTGCGGTAGCTGGTCTCGATGGCGTCCAGCATTTTCGAGGCTTCCCCGTAATTGCCCGAGTAGCCGATCTGCTGGGCCTTGAAAAGGCTGCTCCAGGCCGCGTCGCGCCGTTCGGAGTAGTGAAAGAAGAGCCACACGGAGAAGATCGCCGCGCCGCAGAAGATGACCAGCGCGCCGATAAGGGTCTCGCGGTGCTCCTTTATCCAGGTAAAGGCCAGGTCGGATTTCTTGGGCGCTTCCGCTCCACCGCTGTGTATCCAGGTTGAATCGGGCATTAATTCTCTCCTTGAACCAGTCGCCGGCGGGGCTGTGCCGGTCTTAAATCTGCCCTCTAGAGGAATCGAACCTCTATCTAGAGTTTAGGAAACTCCCGTTCTATCCGTTGAACTAAGAGGGCTTAAAAACTTAGCCGGAAAATTGCAGTTGCAATTTTCCGCCCGCACAGCGGGCGCCCTCACGGGCGGCATACACCCGAATGGCGCTCGCGCATAGCGCTCCGCCATTCGCCCGCTTCGCGGGTGAATCCTTCTGGATTCAGGTTAATACTTCAGTAAAGAGAACAGGTCGTGGCCGGCCAGCTTGTCGCGGCCGTTCAGGAATCCCAGCTCTATCAGCATCGCCACGGATTCCACTTTCGCGCCCAGCTTTTCTGCCAGGCGGCATACCGCGGAAGCCGTGCCTCCGGTGGCCAGCACGTCGTCCACTATCAGCACTTTCTCGCCCGGCTTCAGCGCGTCTTCGTGCATCTGCAGCGTGTCCTCGCCGTATTCCAGGGCGTAGGTCTCGGCGATGGTCCTGTAGGGCAGCTTGCCTTTTTTGCGCACCGGCACCAGGCCCGCGCCCAGCTCCAGCGCCACGGGGGCCGCCAGTATGAAGCCCCGGGCCTCTATGCCCAGCACCTTCGTGATGCCGCGGCCCTTGTAGGGCGCGGCCAGCAGCCTGATGGCTTCCCTGAAAGTTTCGGGGTCCGCCAGCAGCGGGGTGATGTCCTTGAAGATTATCCCCTTTTTCGGGAAATCCGGCACGTCGCGTATTATCGCCTTTATCTTTTCCACCGCGGGGAGGATCTTTGTGTCGTTCATCTTTCCTCTTTTAAAGTTATTTCTTGCCTTTGCCGCCGGGGCTCTGCTTCCGGGGCACGTACGGCTTGGACGGGATGGCGTCGCCCAGCAGGTCCGTCTTCATCTTGGGCTGGTTCCAGCCGGGCTGCAGGTTGGTATGGTCCGGCCGCCGGCCCATCTCGATGAGGCCCATCCTGGCCGCCACGCGGCGCAGCCTGAGCAGCGCGCGCTCTTCTATCTGGCGCACCCGCTCGCGGGAGAGGCCGAGCTTCTTGCCGATGTCGTTCAGGGTCATCGGCGTCTGCCCCACCAGGCCGTAGCGCAGCTCTATGATCATCCGCTCGCGCTCGCCTACTTCCACCAGCGCGTCCTTCAGCTCGTCGTGCAGGCGCAGTATGGAGATGAGGGTTTCGGGCGTGCCGGAATCGTGGTCCTGCAGCAGGTCGCCCACGGTGTCGGCGTTCTCGTCGGTCAGCGGGGTCTCCATCGAGGAGAGGCCGGTGACTATCTCTGAAGCGTTGATGGCCGTGCGCACCTGGTTGGCCGTCCAGTGCATCTTGCGCGCCATCTCGGCCAGCGTCGGGTCGCGGCCCAGCTTGCCGTGCATGGTGTCCCACTGCCTGAGCCATTTGCGCAGCGCGGTCCACGCGTGCGGCGGGATGCGGATGGTCTTGGAATTCTCTTCCACCGAGCGGCGCACGTACTGCTCTATCCAGTAGGAAGCGTAGGTGGAGAACCGGTAGCCCTTGCGCGGGTCGAACTTGTCGATGGCGTGGATGAGCCCCAGGTTGCCCTCTTCCACCAGGTCCATCAGGTCCGCGCCGGGATAAAGGAAGCGCTTGGCTATAGGGATGACCAGCTTCAGGTTAAGCTCCATTATGCGGTCCTTGGCCCGGCGGTCGCCGCGCTTGACGCGCTTCCAGAGGTCGTGCGATTCCTCGCGCGAGATCTTGTGGTCTATCTGGCTTATCTTCCTGATGTACTGGTTGGTGGAATCGATGTTGATGTCGCTCAGGCTGTCCTTCTTCTTTTCTTTATCTTTCGGCGCCGCGTCCTGCGGCTCCGCGGGTTCGCCCGTGCTTTCTTTTTCTTCGTCAGCCATGTCTTTTTCCTCGCTGCCCGGCGGTTAGTCCAAAATTTCTATGCTGAACCCCGTCTCGCCCGCTTTCTCTTCCAGCTCTTCCGTTTCGGCCCCGGTCACTTGCCCGGGGGAGCGGCCGCTTTTCAGCTCGCTTAAAAACCCGTCCAGCGTCTTCCTGTCGCCCTGCGCCTGGCCCTGCACCGAGCCGTCGTGTGCGTTGGCCACCCAGCCGGTAACGCCGCGTGCGGCGGCGGCGTCCCGCACGAACCACCTGAAACCCACGCCCTGCACCAGCCCCGAAATCTTGAAAAAAACGCGCATAAATACTGCCGTGTATCAAATAATACTAAATAGGATTATATCAAGGCAAGGCGCCTTGACAAGGCAACAGGGAGCGGGAAAGCGCGCCCAGTTGCGTTCCGGCGCTATTCATATGTATAATATTTTTGTCGGGGCATAGTGAAATGGTATCACACGCCGTTCGGGTCGGCGGATTTACGGTTCAAATCCGTATGCCCCGATTTTTTAATTCCCCCCCGGACGCGCAGCGGTCAAATTCCTTAACAAATGTTTTCAGGACGGCAGCAGCCGCTCTATTATCTTCGCCGCTATGTCCCGGGCGGCGTAGGGCCGGGCCATCGCCGAAATGTTCTCCCTCAGCCGCCCCAGCGCGGAAGGGGACTGCAGGTATTTCCGTATCACGGCCTCCAGCTCGGCGCCGTCCCGCGCGAAATCGGCCAGCTTGTTCCTCACCAGGAAGCCGGCGTTGCGCTCTTCCTGGCCGGGCAGCGGCGCGAACAGCAGCATCGGCCTGGTCAGCGCCATCGTCTCGGCTATCGTCACCCCGCCCGGCTTTCCTATTATGAGGTCCGCCGCGTTGTAGTAGTCCGCCGGCGAGTCCACAAAATGTATCAGGCGCAGGTGCTTCCAGTACGGGATGGCGCTTTCCAGTTTGTTGAAGAGCTTCCTGTTCTCGCCGCAGAGGACGATGACCTGCAGCCTGCCCGAGAATTTCTTCAGGGCCTCCACGGCCATCAGTATGTCCCCCAGCCCCTTGCTGCCGCCGGAGATGAGCACCGTGAACAGGTTCGGGGCCAGGCCCAGCTCCTTGCGCTTCTTCACGGCGGCCGTCTGCAGCAGGAACTCTTTCCTCACCGGTATGCCGGTCCGCACTATCCTGGCGGGGTCCACGCCGTTCGCCTTAAGCCCGGCCTCCGCTATCCTGCCCGGCGAGAAATAAAGCTCCACGCCTTTGGCCGGCCAGTAGGAGTGGGCGTAAAAATCGGTAAGCACCGCGAACAGCGGCACGCCCCTGGCGGCGCTTTTCTCCCTTTTGGCCAGCAGCATAGCCGAAAGCGAGTGCGTGCAGACCGCGGCCTGGATGTTGCGCCGCTCCAGCAGCGCGGCCAGCTTCTTGGAGAAGAACGGGAAGATCGCCGCCTCCACCTGTTTCGCGGCGAAGGCCACGACGTCGCTGTCGTAGGCGTAGTCCCAGACGGCCGGCGTCTTGCTGAGCATCTCCAGGTAGGTCTTGGCCACGAAGGCGCCGAAGTTGGGCGCCACCTCGAAGAGGTTCAGGAAGACGGGCTCTATGACGGTGGCGGGAAAGAAATCGGCCAGCGCGCGGGCCGCGGAGTAATGGCCCGACGGCTTAAGGCCGTACAGCAGCCCGACCCTGATGGGATAGCCGGGTTTTTTCGGATCCGTTAACATTGGGAAATTTTCTTATCGGGGCGCCGGGAATTGAACCCGGAATCTTTCGCACCCCAAGCGAACGCTCTACCATTGAGCCACGCCCCGATAAAGCTGGTGTTGCGCCGGACGAGTTTTAATTATAGCAATTATTTGCGGACCGCTGAACCGGTCAGCAGTCCTTTATGATCTGCTGCAGGTCCTTCTTTATCTCTTCCAGCAGCTGCATCGTCTCTTCCGAAGGCAGGCCCTGCGGCGCCGCCGGCCCTTTCTTTTTCCTGGCGTAGATCATCTTCTTGGCGCCGGCCAGGGTGTAGCCCTTCATCAGGACCAGGTCCTTCACTTCGGTTATTATCTC
>CAZJUL010000080.1:3260-10224 GCA_964549095.1 uncultured Elusimicrobiaceae bacterium | reverse complement strand
CACTTGCTGGGGTGCAAAGAGAAGATCGTGACCTTTGGTACTCACCACAGGTCACGATCTTCTCTTTGCACCCCAGCAAGTGCTTGGGAAGTAGGCGAATCAAAGAAGTCTTACCAGCACGATCGATACCTTCAAGAGCAATTAGCGCGCCACGATATTTAGTCATTTTTGTATCACTGCAACCAGAAATACCCTCTGGTCGCAAAAAGGAAATTTAAGACTTTTGGTAACGATATCTTTTATCCTCGTCTCATTTGACTCACGATCAGAAGAGCGCAGGCCTAGGGGGAGATCCATCCCAGCGCAAATGCCAAATATCCTGAAGTAGTCGATCAGGTCGGTTGCGGTGGGAAATTCCATACAGGGCAGCTCCAAACTGCATTGTATCAATTTCATACCCATTTTATTTGCTTGTAATGCAAAATTGCCGGGATTTAGGCGTAGGTCGACAGTCCCTGCAGGTGCTGCCAACTCCCTCTTTAGTATTGCCGTCAAAAGCGGTAAGTCCATCGAGGACAAATCCACAATTAAGAGGTGCCCCCCTGGTTTGAGGCTCTGCCATGCTAGGCTCAACAACGACTCCTTGTCTGGATACTCATGTAGTGTAAACAGAAGAATAGTTAAATCAAAAGGTTCCGCTGCGGCTTGTCTTATAACCTCCGCACGGTCCTTGGTAAAAGAACACGGAGAAGCTTTAGAGGTGGAACTTGCATCTAAAAGCATCCGTGCTGAGATGTCATACCCAAGATAGCTGGTCGATGGATAGCGGCTCGTTAAGGCGGGGCCTAGGCCCCGGCTCCCGCATCCTATCTCCAATACCTTTCCCGGTAGGACGGAAGCAGCCCATTTGGTGACAAATTCTTTAGAGTTCCATAGGGGCTTGTACCAACCCTCTAGCCTACGAACAAAAGTGGCGTAATCAGGAGCCACCCGCTCATAATGCCGTGTAATCTCAGTTACAGGGTTTGCTTCAACTCTGTTTACCATATATTTCGGTAGGATTTGTAGTAACGCTTTGACGCTTGAAACAACCTCCGCAATAGAGTCGATTGCCCCAATTACAAATAAGTTCTTATAAATCTTTCCTGGTCCTACACGAAATTGTCGGAAATCTGTACAGAGACCTACCACAGGTATGCCATAGGCGTATGCTAACCCAACCTCACACGCCACACCACTATCAATGGTTTCCTGATCTAAACAGGCCACCACCAGCTGTGAACGCAACATCGCAGTTGTGTCGACGCGGAAAACATCAACCGCAGAGGGACTTCCCAACTTATTAACTTGTACATCTTGAGGTAAAAAAACATCATACCCGGCAGACCTTAAAGCATCTGCACAATCACTATTAAAGCGCCGATCAGCATCTGAAAACAATGCGTTGGCCCAGTATATGGTAGCTTTGTTTGTTGTGGTATCAATACCCATAACATCAACTATTGGAATTGCGGAGTCAGATATATTGCCTCTAATTTATAACCGGAAACCAGACCCTCATTAGGAGATTCCCGGGTGTGCTTGAGTGCCAATTTCCAGAAGCAGGCAGCTTCACCTAATCTGCCACAACACTCAGAGTTTTGGCGAATGATTCCAATTGTTCCCGTATTGGAACCGGAAATGGCGTCCCGCCCCCAGTGCTATCAATAAGCAAGACTCCCCATGGCTCATTACCATCCGACTGTTTAATTATCGTGCCAAAGAAATGTCTCGCTTTTCGAGTGTATTTCTGCAAGACAGCAAAATCATTACTGCGCCCGAGTTTAAGGTACGTCTGTACGTCCGCTCTGTACTTTATAGGGACTTCATCAATCGATTTGTAATGCTCCAAATGCATCTTAGAAATGTCTGGCAGGTTTTGTATCACACAGGTTTCCTTCAGGCATCGAACATAGGTGAGAATACTATTACATCGTTCACGGATGTCTTTCTCTACTTGAAACATAACAAAAGATTTCTCAAATGGAAGGCCACGACGTTTATCAATGATTAAGTACTTACCTATGGGGGGGAAAAAGAATGAGGAAGAGACCTGCGCCCCGGATTTGGAAGGTAATAATACCAAGAAGTTTTCTTTTGGAGTAGAAGAAGCCATATTCCAGAGTTGCATAAAGCATGCCCGTATTACTGCATGAGGATGGCTAATTTCCCGAAAAAGTGTTATACGATGTGTATGTGAGTCACCCCCAAGCACTTCGGCAATTTGACCGAGTATCGCAGCTCGTACTTTTCTTTTACTCCATTGCGCCATCAATTCAGGAATAAATGAATAAACAAATACATACACTCCACAAATTACTGCGGCCCAGAATTTGTGTTGCAGAATATAATCAAAGCCAGTCTTTAGTAATCTGCTATTAATCGTATTAGTATTGGTAGGGTCCCAAAATGGTAAAACAACACCCAATACAAACACACACACTGCATTGAGCATGAACATCAACCACATATTTGCTCCAGTCCCCTGGCAGTTATCCACATTAATATGAACTCTAATAATATTTACAGGAAATCCCGAAGGTGGTACCACCTTATGTCCAATTGTACTACAGTTGCATATATTGGTCAATCTGAATAGTATTCCCGGTAATTCTCTGACAATTCACCGGGCAATAGTTTCTACAACAGTATTTTTACACAGAACTGCAATAAGGTGTTCCTTATCGGTGGCCATAAAACAAAAAATAATAAAAGAATTAAATGCGGGGCCGTACGGCCTGCCTCTGGCAGGCCGGGAGCGGCCTTGCCAAGGCCCTGTTGGGGGCCGGCTGGCCGCGCATAGGAGGTGTTTATAAGATGCCGCCTACCGCTGGAGCCGTGCGAAGGCGCATAGGGCCGAGCCGGCGAACCCACTTCCTAGCGGCGAGCATGGGAGGCCGCGCCGCGTGGCCGACCGTGCGGCTTCTCGCGGTGCAGAGGAGCGGTGCGGGGCCGCGCTGCGTGGCCACGCCCGCGACGACATCTCGCGGGTAAGATCAGGCATACAAGGTTTTGAGGAACTTATAGAGGGCACTACGGAAGCGTATCCACAGGTCAGCCGAACGTGATAATGTGCACTCGTCTGGCGGCCCGGCCCGCAGCGGGCGGGGCCGCTGGTTTTTCTGGTTTATGCATTTATTTTTTTCCTCAAAAATTAAATAATTAAATGGCGCAAAAAATACTGCATTTTTGATTTTTTTGAAGAGTTGAGCCGGTGGCCACCGGTTGATAAAAACCCCGCCTCGGCTTGCTTCGCGGCGCCCAGGCGGGATTTTCTGTTATTTTTATGTCGCCACCGGAAGAGACAGAAACAGCCCATACAACAAGGAAGCTAAGGCCGGGACAGCCCGGACAAGCCGGGCAGACCCGGCCTTAGCCGCCTTATTTTATCCCGCCCACCCATTTGCGCGCTTTTACGCCGCGCAAAAGCGCACATTTACCCCACAAAAAGAAACCAGCAATAAGTGTAAAATTATGTATAATCTATCTATGAAGCGCTACAACATGGTTCATGCCGCCAAACTTCTGGGCGTAACACGGCAGACCTTGTACAACTGGATTAGGCGCGGGTGGGTAAAACCCGGCCGCGATTACAAGGACTACCCTGTCTTCACAGAGGCGGATATGCGCAAGATCAAAAAATGGAAGGAAACCATAAGGTAGCAATATGAAAACCGCCCTATATCTTAGAGTTTCAACAGAGGACCAAGTTAAGGAAGGCTATTCCCTTGAAGTGCAGAGGGAAACCCTTGAGGCCTATGCCAAGCGGGAAGGCCATGAGGTTTACAAGGTCTACTCGGACGACGGTATTAGCGGGGCCACCACTAACAGGCCCGCGCTTACCGCGCTTTTGGCTGACGCCAAAAGCGGAAAGTTTGGGCTGGTGCTGGTTTCCAAGTTGGACCGCTTCAGCCGGAACCTACGCGACCTCCTGAACCTTGTAGAGGAACTCTGCGCCTGCGGCGCAGGTTTTAAATCCGCCGGTGAACCCTTTGATACCACGACTTCTTCCGGTAAACTGATGTTTCAGCAACTTGGCAGTTTCGCGGAGTTCGAGCGCAACCGCATTGCCGAGCGCGTGTTCCCAGGCATGGTTAAGGGCGCTATGCAGGGGCATTGGCTTGGCTCAAGGTTCGCGCCCTACGGTTATACCTATAACAAGACCGCCAAGCTGCTGGAGGTGGTAGAGAGCGAGGCCGAGATTGTGCGGAAGATCTTCGCCCTGTACCTTGAGGGCAAAAGCACCTGGGGCATAGCCGCCGCACTCGCCAAGAAAGGTATACGCAACCGCAAGGGCAACTATATTGGCAGTAAGGCTGTGGGGGATATCCTTAAAAACCGTATCTATGTGGGCACGATAGTCTGGAACGTCCACCACTACGACAAGACCAAGAAAACGGCCAAAGGCTACAAGTATGTAAAGAATGACCCGGATAAGGTCATTGTAGCGCAGGGCAAGCATAAAGCCATTCTCAGCGATGAAGTTTTTGCGCAAGCGCAAAAGCTTCGCGCTGAGAAGCGCATCTATATGCGCAAGGCCCGCCCGGGCGACTACCTTTTGTCCGGCATACTCTTTTGCGGCAAGTGCAACCACAAGTATATAGGCGCTTCCTCGGTAAGTAACCACCGCACCAAGGCCACCAAGAAATGGTACCGGTGTTCCTCACGGAACAACGGCTATCTCTCATGTAGCAACAATAGCGTAAAGGCCGAGGACGTTGAACCGCAGGTCAATGAATGGGTGGCAATGCTCATGAAAAGCGACAAATTCACGAGCCGATGGACGAACATGACTTTTCCGGCCTCAAAGCCCCTTGAGAGCGATAAAGAGGCAAAAGCCGAGGTTCAGGCCAAATTGGCGCGCAACCTGGAACAGCAGGGCAAGCTGACAGACGTTTACCTGGAAGGCCACGTTTCCAAGGAAGTCTTTGAAGAGAAAAACAAGTCCCTTTTCCAGCAGGGGGAAGAGTTGAAAAAGTTGGCGGCTTTCCACGCTTTGCGCCAGATAGACCGCGAAAAATCCGCGGACTATCTGGCGAAGGTGCACGACTTTGTGTCCGACGAGGAACCGAAAGAAACGGAGCCGAACGGAGCCGAGAAGAAACGCCTGCTCAACCTGATTTGCAGGAACATGAAAATCACCGACAAAAAAATTAAAAATGCAGAATTTTTTGCGCCATTTAATTATTTAATTTTTGAGGAAAAAAATAAATGCATAAACCAGAAAAACCAGCGGCCCCGCCCGCTGCGGGCCGGGCCGCCAGACGAGTGCACATTATCACGTTCGGCTGCCAAATGAATGAGGCCGATTCGGAGGACATCGCCGTCTCTTTCAGGCGGCGCGGCTTCGAGCTGACGGACGACCTGGCGAAGGCGGACGCCGTGGTGGTGAACACCTGCACCGTGCGGCAGAAGGCCGAGGACAAGGCCCTGTCGCAGATAGGCCGCCTGCGCAAATGGAAGAAGGAGCGGCCGCACGGCAAGCTGTTCGTGGTGGGCTGCGCCGCGGAAAAGCTGGGCGGCAAACTCATTATAAGTAAATTCCCTTTTGTGGATTCCGTCATAGGCTCGAAAAGCATAGACGAGGCGGACTCGGTGCTGGAGGGCTATTTCGGCAAGGGGCGGCGCGACGCGCCGGCGCAGAGCCTGTTCACCAAGGCGCTGTCCGCCTATGTAACCATAATGCGCGGCTGCCCGCTGAAATGCACCTACTGCGTGGTGCCTTCCGTGCGCGGGGAGGCCCGCTTCCTGCCGCCGGAGGAGATACTGAGCGAGGTGAAGGCGCGCGCGGACGGCGGGGCCCGGGAAATGATCTTCCTGGGGCAGACGGTAAACGCCTACCGCCACGGGAAGACGGACTTCGCCGGACTGCTGCGGCGCGCCGCTGAGATCGGGGGGGTGCAGCGCATCCGTTTCATGAGCCCGCACCCGCTTTACTTCGACGACGCTTTTTTCCGGGCTTTCGCCGAAACGCCCAAGCTGGCCCGCCACATACACCTGCCGGTGCAGAGCGGCTCGGACAGGATACTGAAGGCGATGCGCCGCGGCTACGGCCGCGGGCACTATCTTGAAATACTTGAAAAACTCAGGGCCGCCGCGCCGGACTGCGCCGTCTCCACGGATTTCATAGTGGGCTACCCGGGGGAAACCGAAGAGGACTTCCGGGACACGCTGTCGCTGGCCAGGGAGGGGCGCTTCGCTTTCGCCTTCTGCTTCAAGTATTCGCAGCGCAGCCCCGGCAAGGGCCTGGCCCCCGACCTGCCGGAGAAGGAAATAGAGGCCCGCCTTGAGCGCCTGCTCTGCGAAGTCAAAAAGAATTCGCTTGTTATTTTGAACTCAAGAATTGGTAAAATGGAGGAAGTGCTCCTTGAGTCGGCGGACTGCGGCAGGACCTCGGCGGATTTCAAGGTGAAACTGGATTCGGGCGGGAAGGCGGGGGAACTGGTGCGCGCGGAGATCTACGGCGCGCAGAAGAACGTTTTAAAAGGAAGACTTCTCTTATGACAAAGAAAAACACGAAGGTTTTCAAAGACAGGCGCGAGCACGTGCGGCTGCCGATGCTGCACGGCATACTGGAGCCCGTGGAGATAGAGTTCTACACCAAGGACAGGGACGGCAAGGCGCATCCCCAGCCGGCCATCCTTTCCGACCTTTCCGCCGGCGGAATGCGCCTCATCACCTTCCTGGCGCCGCCCCATTCCAAGGAAATAAACATAGTGCTGAAGCTGGACGGGCTGAAAGAGATACCGGTAACCGGCCGCATCTCCTGGGTGAAGGAAAAGGGCGGCGTCTTCATGAACGGCATCTCTTTCGCCGGCATCAGCCACGACGCCCGCAAAGCCATTAACGATATGGCCGAGGATTACGCCGACTGCGACACCCGGATGGAGCTTAAGCTGCCGGAAGTCTGCATAAGCTCGTGCAAGGCACAGGGCCTCTGCAACAAGCCCCAGAAAGACGAGCCGCTTTTCAAGAAGAAATAACG
>CAZJUL010000080.1:0-3250 GCA_964549095.1 uncultured Elusimicrobiaceae bacterium | reverse complement strand
GTTTGAAGGCCAGGGGTTCGGAAGGCGCGGGGGCGGCATCAAGGCGCGGCTTCCCCTGGCTTTCCCGTCTTCCGGCCTTCATTTTTTAATGTCCCAGAATTCCCCTAAACCCATAACGCTGATGGGGGCTAACGCCTCCGGCAAGACCGCGCTGGCGCTGGCGCTGGCCAAAAAGACCGGCGGCGAGCTGATCTCCGCCGATTCGAAACAGGTCTACCAGTTCCTTTCCGCGGGGACGGCCAAGCCGAAGGGGCGCTGGACGGACGCGGACGGCGGCAGGGCTTACATAGTGGACGGCGTGCCGTACCACCTGCTGGACACGCTGGACCCGCGCAGTTCCTACGACGCGGGGACTTTCGCCGCAGAAGCCGGCGCCCTCCTGAAGCGCATAACCGCGGCCGGCAGGACACCGATAATAGTGGGCGGCACCGGTATGTACATCCAGGCGCTCTGGAACGGCCTGGACAAGCTGCCCGGCGCCGACGCCGGACTGCGCAAAGAGCTGGCCGAGCTGGCCCATAAAAAAGGCAAGGCGGCGCTGCACGCGGAGCTGGCCGCGCTGGACCCGAAGGCCGCGGCGATGATACCGCCCGGCAACCTGCAGCGGGTCATAAGGGCCATAGAGATAACCAGGCTGGCCGGCGTACCCGCCTCGCAGCTCTGGACGGGCCGGTTCTTCAACACCCTGCCGGTGCACCTGGGCAGGTTCATCTTCATGAAATGGAAAAAGGAGCTGCTGGCCGAGCGGATAAAGGTCCGCACGGCCGCGGCCTTCGACGAGTGGGCGGCCGAGACCGCCGGGCTGCTGAAGCGCGGCTACCCGGAGGACGCGCCCGGCCTGAAATCGCTGGGCTACCCGCAGGTGATGGATTATCTGGCGAGCAAGCTCTCCCGGGCGGACGCCGTACATTCGATAGTCACGCTTTCGATGGCCTACGCCAAGCGGCAGAACACCTGGTTCGCCAGGTACAAGAACGCGCTGAAACTGGATTTCGAAACACCCGCCGATTACGACGCGGAGCTATTGGCCGACAAGATACTCAAGGACTGAAAACTGATGGCCCTGAAAACCACGCTCATAGCCGCCGAACTGAAGAGAAAAGCAGGCGCGCGCGCCGCGGCGGCCGCGCGGCGCGTCCCGCTGCCGGACGACGGCACGGACCCGGCGGAAGCGCTGGAGGAACTGGCCCGGCTGGCCGAAACCGCCGACCTGGAAGTGCTGGAGAAGTTCGTGATACGCCTGCCGCGCTTCAACCCGGCCACGCTGATCGGCTCCGGCAAGGTGGAGGAGCTCAAGCAGCACGTAGCGGACAAGAAGCCCGGGCTCATAATTTTCGACGAAGAGCTGACGCCCGCCCAGCAGCGGAACCTGGAGAAGGAGCTGGGCATCCCGGTGATAGACCGCACCTACCTGATACTTGAGATCTTCTCGCGGCGGGCGCGGACCCGCGAGGGCAAGCTGCAGGTGCGGCTGGCCCGGTTCTCCTACGACCTGACGCACCTGACCGGCAGGGGCACGGCGATGGGCCAGCAGCACGGGATGATAGGCACCCGCGGCCCCGGCGAGCGCCAGCTGGAGTACGACCGGCGCACCCTGCGCGACAAGATAACGGCCCTGGAAAAGGAGCTGGACGCCATAAGGCGCGAGCGCGCCACCCAGCGCGCCAACAGGGACGCCGTTCCTATGCCGCAGGCGGCCATAGTGGGCTACACCAACTCCGGCAAGTCCACGCTGCTCAACTGGCTGACGGCGCAGAAGCACCTGATCTACGCCGACGACAAACTTTTCGCCACGCTGGACCCCACCACCAAGCGGGTGCGGCTGCCCGGCGGCTGGGCGCTCTTCACCGACACGGTGGGCTTTATCCAGAAGCTGCCGCACAACCTGGTGGCCGCCTTCAGCTCCACGCTGGAGGAAACGGCGCACGCCGACCTTATCCTGCACCTGCACGACCTGTCTTCGCCGCAGCTCAAGCTGCAGCACGAGGCCGTGCGCAAGACTCTGAAGGACCTGAACCTGGGCGGGATACCGGTGATAAACGTTTACAACAAGATGGACGCCGTGCCGGACCACCGACTGCGCGCGGAGGGCCTGCGGCGGTTCCGCCCGGTCTTCGTTTCGGCGCGGACCGGTGAAGGCGTGCCGGAACTGCTGGCCAGGGTGGAGGCCGCGCTCCGCGCCAAGTGGGGGGACTACGAACTTGTGCTGGAGGCGGACAGGCAGAAGCTCATCTCCGATATCTACAAGAACGCGATGGTAAAGAACGCGGTTTACGACAGCGGGCGCGTGACCGTGAGTTTCCGGGCCACCAGGGAAAATTACAAGCGCATACTGAAGCTTTCCGGGCAGGACCGGAGCGGCGATTAATTTAGCCCGCCGGATTAAGGTATTTTTTATATAATTGGAATTATGCTGAAAACGGCGCTTCTGCTCATAGCCAGCTACCTGATGGGCGGCATTCCCACCGGCTACCTGATCGGCCGGCTGAAGGGGATAGACATCCGGCAGCACGGCTCCGGCAACCCCGGCACCGCCAATGTTTACCGGATACTGGGCGCCGGGCCCGGGCTGCTCACCTTCGCCACCGATTTCCTGAAAGGCTTCATCCCGGCGATGATAGCGATGCGCTGGTTCTACCAGGAAGGTTCCACCGACTACAGCCTGGGGCACTGGTGGATCCCCGTGGCCTGCGGCGGGCTGGCCATAGCCGGCCACATCTGGACCGTTTTCCTGGGCTTCAAGGGCGGCAAGGGCGTGGCCACCGCCGCCGGCGTCTTCATGGCGCTGCTGCCCTGGCCCACGCTCGGGGCCTTCGCGGTGTTCGGCCTGGCCGTGGCTTTTACCCATCATATTTCAGTGGGCTCTATGGCGGCTTCCGTGGTCCTGCCCATACTGTGCTTCTTTATTAACAAGCGCGCCGAACAGACCCCGTTCACCGTGATGGCCGTGGTAGTCTGCGCCGTGATCTTCTACACCCACATACCCAACATCAAGCGGATACTGAGCGGCAGGGAACTTTCCTTCCAGCATAAGGAAGGCGGGGACGAAAAGAGATCTTAAGCGCCGCGCGGTTTTAAACCGGGACAATTATGGAAAAAGACGAAGAGCGGGGCGCCAAAGAGCTGGAAGTCAGGATCTACTCCATTGCCACCAGCCTGACCGAATCCATAATCTTCCTGGACGAGACCGGCGGGTCGCGCATAATCCCCATCTGGATAGGGCCGATGGAAGCGCAGGCCATAGCCATAC
>CAZJUL010000079.1:8126-10303 GCA_964549095.1 uncultured Elusimicrobiaceae bacterium | reverse complement strand
TTAACTACGCGGCCGTCCTCTCCACCGTAACAATGGATAATTTACTGCCCGGAGCGGTGGCCGACCTGTCCGCCAGTGTGCTCTCCAGCGATATGGTGGCGCTGGACTGGACCGCGCGGGGGGACAACGGCGCGGATAACCAGCTGCCGGGCGGCAGCCTTTATAAAATACAGTATTCCACTTATAACACCGTGGCCTGGTCCACCGCTGCCGTCACCGGGCTGATAACCGTCTCCACCGGCGGCGTGCAGCCGGGTACCTCGCAGTATTACACCGTCACCGGCCTGAACGGCAATACCACCTACTACTTCCGCCTCTGGACCGCCGACGAGGCCGCCAACTGGAGCGCGGCCTCCAACGAAGCCTCCACGCTGATGCTGCCCAACGCCGTCCAGAGCCCGCAGATGATCGCGGTCTCCAATTCCGATTTCACTATAATGTGGGACGCCGCCGGCAATATGCCCGGGACGCGTTATTTCGCCGAGGCTTCCGCCGACGCGGCGTTCACGCTGAACAGCATCTCCACGGTAACCACGGCCGCCGTGTACACCTTCACCGGGCTTATCCCCAACACCGCCTATTACGCGCGGGTCAAGACGCTGGGCGAGGCAGGCATCGATTCGGAGTTCGTCGCCTTCGGCTCAACGGCCACGCTGGCTAACCCCGTCGCAGCCGCCCAGGTGGCCGCCGTCTACGTGACCAGCGTTACCATAAGCTGGGACGCCAATTCCAACCCGGACGGTACTTTCTACGACCTCATAGTCTCTTCGGATAATTTCACCTCGCTGAATTATTCCACTTCCACCGACCAGACCTGGTTCGATTTCACCGGCCTTGCGCCGAACGCCACTTATTATTTCAAGGCGGCGGCCGTCAACAGCGACGGCACCAGATCCGCGCAGACCGTTTTCCCGTCGACAAACACCTACGCCGCGGCCCCTGGCAAACACGCCACCTCGTTCACGCTGGTCAGCGCGTCCAGCGTTACGGCGCAGTGGCTCTCCGGCGGCAATCCTTCGTATACCGAGTATTATATCGGCGTTTCCACCTCGGCCGATTTCAGCGGGACGGACGCCGGGCCCGGCTCCTGGACCGCAGCCACCAGCCGTATGGTCTCGCCGCTTAACCCGTACACCACTTATTATTTCCGCGCAAAGGCGAAGGATTTCACCGGCAGGGAAACCGCTTATACCGCGCTGGGCAGCACCGCCACGCTGTCCGGCAGCGACGTGATAGCGCCGACGGTGACCAACCTGCAGTCAGGTGACGATACCTGGCGCGGCAGCGCCAGCGGCTCCTACAGGGTCTATTTCGCCGATTACGGCACCGGGCTGTCCAAGTTCCAGGTCAGGATAACCACCGCGCCGAACGCCGGCGGCACGCTGATAGCGGACTGGACCGACGTGGTGACGAATATAGTGGCGCAGACCTATTCCTCCGACTGGCAGCTGCCGGCCGCGGCCTTCCAGCTTATACCCGAGAACACCACCTCCTATATTTCCGTGCGCGTTTACGACAACAGCGCCAACGTGGCGGTTTCCACCGATGTGTTCTATGTGCGGCGCGACATAACCGCCCCGACCGTGACCAATAACGCTGTCTCCGACGGGGCCTGGACGGCTACGGACCCGGGCCCGGTCTACGACGTCAGTTTTGGCGACGCGCTGTCCGGCCTGAGGTATATACAGTACAGCGCCGCTTCCCAGCCCGGCACCGGCAACGGCAATATCCTGAGCTGGCGCGACATCGCAGTGGTGTCTTCGACGCCGGCCTATACCGACGACTGGGGCGTGGATTTCAACGGCCTGCTGGACGCCTCCACCAATTACATCAGCGCGCGCGCCATAGACACGGCGGGGAACATCACCACGACGATAGACGCCTTCCGCATACTGAAGAACATCAAGGGCCCGCTGGTGGCCATAACCTCGCCGTATTCGTCTTTCGTTTCGACCATAGCGGCGGTAGCCGGGTCGGCCACCAAGCGCATAGACATCGCGCCCGTGGAAGGCAGCGAGCTGGCCCTGCTGCGCAACGCCGACGCGAAATACTGGGACGGCGCCGGGTTTAATTCGGCCGCGCAGTTCTGGCTGCTGGCTGAAGGCGTGGCGACCTGGAGCGTGGACGTGTCCACCTTCGGCCTGCTGGAGAATTCCTCCTATACCGCGGTGGCGCGG
>CAZJUL010000079.1:6562-8092 GCA_964549095.1 uncultured Elusimicrobiaceae bacterium | reverse complement strand
CAAGTATTCCGCCGTATATTCCACCGTCACCTTTACCCTGGACGCCGCGGCGCCGTCCGTGTTCCTGTCCACGCCGCTGGCCGGGACCACCATTTACGCCTTCGACATAGTTGAAGGCACGGCGGCGGACGTGTCGCCGGGCGCGGGGATCTCGGCCGTGGAAATAAGCGTGAAGCGCGTCATAGACGGCAGGTGGTGGAACTTCGTGACCTCGGCCTGGGGCGAGGTGGAAGTGGCGTCGCGCGCCGCCGGCGGGACTTCCTGGGCGTTCTACCCCGACGCCGCGCTGAAGGGGAATGTGACCAGCGGCCAGTCCTACTTCGTGACCGCGCGCGCCAAAGACGCCGCGCAGCCGGCCAACGCCTCGCAGTTCGGGGCCGTCGGTTCAACCTTCACCATCTCGGACGGCGTGCCGCCGGGCCAGGTGACGCAGATCTCGGCGTCCAGCGGGACCTCCCCCGGCAGGATACTGCTGCAGTGGGTGGCGTCGGGCGACGACGGCGCCGCCATAATGCTGGGCCCGGGCAGCCAGTTCGCCGTGCAGTACGCCACTTACCCGGAGGTGGCGCTGAGCACAGCGCTGGCGCAGGTGCTGGTTTCCACGCAGAACGTGATGCCGGGCAGCACGCAGTATTACAGCGTGACGGGGCTGGTGCCTTCGGTCACCTATTACCTGGCGCTGTGGGTGATGGACGACGCGGGCCTGTGGTCGGCGCCCTCGCCGCTGGCTTCCTCCGTGTCGGGCGAGAGCCTGAATGACCAGATCTCCGGACACGTGAAGATGCCGTCGGGCACCGGCATAACCGGCGTGCTGGTGGAGGCGTTCGATATGTTCGGGCTGACCGCCCGCACCGTCTACACGGCCAACGACGGGCTGGGCAGCTTCTCCTTTACCGGCATAGACGACGGCATCTACCGGATACAGGCCACCTGGATAGCGAACAGTATCGCCAGCTCCGTTTCCAAAGACCAGATACCGATGGGCTACGCCGATGTGGATTTCATCCTTTCGACGGAATACGAGCTGGCCAGCATCTCGGGTACGGTGCCGCTTGCGGTCTCCCCGTCCCTTTCCTCGGGCGCGAAGGGCGTGCCGCCTCCCGCCGAGACCGTGGAGCTTTACCAGGGCTCGCGCCGCGTGGCGGTGACGCGTCCGGACGCGCTGGGCGGCTTCTCCATACGGAACCTGCTGCCCGGGAATTACACCGTGCACTTCCCGCAGAACCCCGGCCTGAAAGATATAGCGATCACACTGCAGAACGGCGAGAACGCCGTCGTGACGCCGCTGGGCGAACTGCTGGTGAAGAACTCTGTTTACGCCTACCCCAATCCGGCGAGGAACCTTATCACCTTCCACGTGCAGTCCGGCATCACCACGGCGCTCAGGAAGGCCATCTCGATCTTCGGCATAGACGGCCGCGTGGCGGGGGAGATAAAAGAGGACAGCGCCGGCTGGCAGACCATTACCCCCGGCGAGTATAAAGTGGAGCTGAATACTTCCAAACTGGCCTCGGGCGTGTATCTTTACGC
>CAZJUL010000079.1:0-6552 GCA_964549095.1 uncultured Elusimicrobiaceae bacterium | reverse complement strand
GGGTGGAAGACCCGGCCACCGGCGGCTCGAAGAAGATGATCGGCAAGTTCGCGATAATAAAGTAGGCGGACAGTGAACAGGGCGTTGGACGGAACGGCAGTGCGGGATCCGCTTGACAAAGCGGATGTGTCAAGGGCGGAGGCGGTTTGTCAAGTGTAACTAAAGTTTCATTAATGCCGAGGCGCGAAGTTATATAATGGTATGTATTATAAAGGGGTTAATCGAATATGACTTTATCTTTGCGAAGTAACGCCGCTGTAATTTTCCCTTTTGGCCGGCCGTGCGGAAACCGCCGTTTCCGGGTATCTTTTTCGCTCCTGGCCGCGGGTTTTATCCTTTTGGGCCAGGTTTTCAGCGCGACGCCGGTATATGCCGCGAACCTGACCGCCGCCGGGATAGCCGTGCTGGATGTCACCAACACCGTGCGGAACAGCTATTCGAACACCGAGTACGTGGTCCTGCGCCAGCAGGTGCGCAACGAAGCAACCAGCGCCAACATGATACGCTTCAAATTCTACCTCTATAACCCCTCCGGCGTGAAGGTGTTCACGCACGAGGGCAACGCGGCCCCCGGCACGCCGGGCCTGGCCCAGACGCAGCTCTCAGGCATGAATATCGCGCAGTTCTATTCCGTGCCCGGCGAGTACAGCTTCAGGGGCGAAGCCACCCTGGACGCCGACACCGTGCAGCAGGAAGTGAAGTTCTCAGTGTCCTCGCCCAACATCTCGCTCATTTACCCGCCGCTGGGCGCCCGCGGCCTGGCCGATACCCCGCTTACCTTCAGGTGGTCGGCCAGCGGCGCTTCTAAATACCGCTTGACGGTGGGCGACAGCTCCAGCCTTTATAATCCCGTCCATACCGCCAGCAACTCCGGCGAAAGTTCCTATTCCTACCCTACCAACCCCACCCAGCCCAGGGAGCAACTGGCCCCCGGCCAGGTGTATTACTGGAAAGTGGAAGGGCTGGACGCCTACAACAACGTCATCTCGAACAGCAATATCTACAACTTCTCGATGCAGGCCCAGGGCCCGAAGACCAGGGACGTGGCCGTGACCGTGCTGGAACTGCCCAACCCGGCCGCGCTGGATTTCACCAAGCAGGTGGAAGTAAAGGTGATCATCAAGAACCTGGGCAGCACCAGCGAGAACAATATCGCCGTCAAGCTGACCCTTGGCGGCATGCCGGCCGACGGCTCCCCCAAGCAGGTGGCCAGCCTGGACGCCGGCCAGAGCCATACGCTGCCGTTCAACGGCTATATCCCGCAGGACCAGAACCAGAGCCTGGTGGTGGCCTGCATAGACCTGTTCGACGACAATATCCCGAACAACTGCAAGACGCTGCTGCTGTCCAAGCCTTCCGCCGAGCCGAAGGAGCCGGGCAAGCAGAACCGGAAAATGACCTATGACGAAATGATAGAGGCCATAAAGAGCCGCCTCGGCGCGGACCTGCTTAAGCAGCTGGACGGCTACGAGCTCGGTGCGCTTACCTGCAGCAACTGCACGGGCGACGAGCTGAACAGCATCCTTTCGGCGCTGCTGTCCGGCGAGGCCACCATAGCCGGCGCGTCGATGGCCGGCGGGACGGCGCCCACGCTGGATCCCGGCGGCACCGGCGCAGCGGGCGGGGCGGACCTGGAGACGGAAGAGAAACCCGATTTCGACATAGACCTGTCCGATATGGGCGAAGAGCCGGCGAAGCCGAAAGAATATACGGACGCCGAAATGTGGGACATCCTTAAGAAACACCTGGACCCCGCTACGCTGAAGGAGCTGGAGGGGTACAGCCCCGGCGAGCTTATCTGCAGCAATTGCAGCACGGGCGAACTGAACAGCCTTTTCGCCGCGCTGGAATCCGGCGAGGCGTCGATCTCCGGCGCTACCGTGACCGGCGGGAACGTGCTGGTAATGCCGCCGTCGGACGGGCGCCAGTCTCCTGAGGACGCTGAAGAGCCGGAGGAAATGGCTCCGGAGCTGGAGGTGCAGCCCGTGCAGAGCAACCCGGACGAATGGACCGGCTATACGGACGCTTTCAACAATGACGAGGTGGAAACCTTCACGGCGAAGACAAAGGACGACTGGAAAAAGCTCTGGAAGATCATTTCCAGCGAGAAAGCGCCGGGCGTGGACTTCAAGGAAAAGATGATTATCGGCATCGCGGCTGGCCGCAATAACCGCGCCGACACGGTGCGTATCCTGAGCCAGCGGCCCGGGGAAGACGGGCTGAAGGTAGATTACTATATGATAAAGGCCGAGGAGGGCAAGGACACGCCCTTCTGGCCCTATATCTTCAAGATAGTGGGCAAGGTGGAAGGGAAAGTGGAATACAAGCGGCTGGATGTGGATAAGTAAGCGGGGGAAGGCACAAAGTATAAATAGATTGGCAGGAAAAACAAAATGGAGGGTGTATGACAACCAAAGCGGTGAAAATAGCTGTGTGCGCGGTGGCATTGACGCTTCTCGCTTCCATAGCGGGCCAGAAGCCGGCGTTCGCGGCGCCAAAGGTGAACGCGATCGTCATCCTGGTGAAGGGCAGCGTGGAGGTGAAGCGCGCCGGGGCGAAAGATTTCACGCCGATAAAACTGAACGACATGCTCAACGGCGGCGACCTGGTGAAGACCGGGCCGGACGGGCAGGCCTCGCTGGCCACCAAGGGCGGCGCCGAAGTGCGGCTCAACGCCAATTCCTCGTTCGAGATCGCCGGCAGCGGCCGCGTGGAACAGCTGCGCCTTTCGCTGGGGCAGCTCTGGACCAGGATGCTGCACAAGAAGGCTAAGATAGATGTGCGGACGCCCTCCGCCGTGTGCGCCGTGCGCGGCACAGAGGCCGACATCGAGCAGCGCGACCTGCTGACGGTGAAGGTGTACGACGGCCACGTGAACGTGAAGAACGCCGGCGGTACCCAGGCGCTGAAGGCCGGGCAGATGAGCACGGTGAGCGGCAACAACTCCGCTCCCGCCGCGCCGAAGCAGATGGGCGCGGGCGACAAGGGGAACTGGCAGGACGGCCTGAGCAAGGACCTGAAGGATATACAGGGCTCGATGGACATACTTACCAACGCGGCCGGCGAAAAGCGCCTGCTGCTGCCCATAAAGGGCGCGGACGGCAAGGTGAAGAACGTCGAGATACCGCTGAAGAAGAAGTAAAGGAAGTGCGGAACCGGGGCGCGAAGCGGCGGTGCGCCCCGGCCGGGACGGATAGTCACAGCTTTGCCCCGCCCCCTTTTAGAAAGGGGGGTACTGGGGGATTTGAACAGGCTGTCGCCGCGGTTCGCAGAGGAAGGTCAGCTTATGAAACCATACAAAATATTCCTACAGGCGCTATGCCTGCTTATTTTCCTTTGCGGCCCCGCAGCCGCGGCCTCTAGTTCCGCCGCGCAGTTCCTGAAACTGGGCTTCGGCGCGCGGGCGCTGGGTATGGGCGAAAGCTTCGCCGCCGTGCGGGGCGATATCTCGAACCTCTACTACAACCCCGCCGGCCTGGCCGGTCGCGAGGCGGGCCGCGAGTTCATGGTCTCCCATTCCTGGCATATACAGGACATGGGGCTGTCGCAGCTTGGTTACGCCAATAAGCGTTTCGCGGCGTCGTTCATCTATTTTTCTGCCGGGGACCTGGAAGGACGGGACCCGAGCGGCAACCTTACCTCCAATTTCACCGCCGAGGATTTCGCCCTTTCGGCCGGCTACGGCTTCAAGCTGCTGGGTCTGGACGCCGGGGCCAACGCCAAACTTATACGCCAGACTATTGGGAGCCACGATGCCAACGCGGTAGCGGCTGATCTTGGCGTGATGTACGCTTTTGCCGACACGCCTTATAAATTCGGTGTTTCCGTGGCGAACCTGGGCACCGAGATAAAGTTCGAGGACGAAAGCTATCCCCTGCCGCTGGTAACCCGGGTGGGTGTTTCCGCGGACTTTAAAGGTAAGCTCCCGCTGCTGGCCTGCGCCGGTATGGATTTCCCCAACGATTCCAAAGGCGTGCTGCGCCTGGGGCTTGAGTATACCGGCTTTGAGAACCTGGCTTTGCGGGCGGGTTATAAAACAGTTTCTTCTTCGGACCGCGACGCCGTGCTTGGCACCAGCCTCGGCGGCGGCTCTTCCGGCGTCTCGAATTTATACGGCTTTTTCATGGGCGTGGGCTTCAAATTCCACGGCGTCAACCTGGATTACGCCCTTCTGCCCTACGGCGAGCTCGGCAACTCGCACAGATTTTCGGTCGGCATGAAGTTTTAACGAGGTGCGGAACAAAGCGGTACGCTGTAATAACTTTACACTTTTAACATTGTCAAAAGTGTAAAGTTAGGGGAAGGGCTGGATTTTTTTGAGCGGTAATTTTGCGGAGGCATTTATGAAACGCATATTCTCATTTTTATTCACGGGGCTCATATTCCTCGTCGGCAATGTCCGGGCCGAGGCGCCAAACCTGATAACGTACCAGGGACGGCTGAAGGAAAGCAACCTCCCCGTCACCGGGAATACCAGCATTGAAATACGCTTCTGCTCCGTCGACACCGGCGAACCCTGCTATCCGGTCCAGGGCAGCAGCGCGCAGACCGTTTATGTTTCCAACGGCCTGTTCAAATCCACGGTCACGGTCCCGTCCGGGGTGGACCTGTCGGCCGGCGCGTGGTATCTTGCCGTCTATGTGGCGAACAACGAACTGACCCCCCGGGAGCAGTTGACCAGCGTTCCGTACGCCGTTTACGCTACCAGTGCGTCCTTTGCCGCCTCCATAGCCGACGGCTCGGTTTCTAGCGTCAAAATTGCGGACGGCGCTGTGGGCGACACGAAGCTGGGCGGCAATATCTCCCAGTCCAAGATCGCCAACCTGACGGTAGACCTGGCGACGATAAGCGTGGATACCACTACCTTGAAGACTTTGGTGGACGGCAAACTTGCCAAAACCGGCGATACGATGACAGGGCCTTTAACGCTTACCGCGTCCTCGCTTACCATTACCGGCGCCGGCCTCTCGGTGGGCGATAAGTTCGTGGTCTCCACCGGCGGCGTAACGGGTATCGGCGATATTTCCGGCGTGACGCTGGATACCACCTCGGCCCTGCACGTGGTGGCCATGATCACCGGAGTCGTAGACGGAAGGGCGGCTGTATATGGCGATGCGCGCACTTCCGGCAGTCTGGCCGGGTCCATAATGGCCGGTGGCAATTTCGAGGCTACGGGTGACGGCGCCGACGCCGCGGCTGGTATCATCGCTGCCCGGACGAAGATCCGGAGAGAAACTGCGGGAACCGGGACGATTGAGAAAGTTTACGGTCTTATGGTTGACGACATTAGCCTGGAGAACGGCGCCGGTTACGTCACCGACACTTACGGCGTTTATATCGGCAGCCTGACCGGCGCGGCCCTCACCCAGACGAACGCCCCCTACGCCATTTATTCCATGGACCCCGCCGCCCGTTCCTACTTCGCGGGCAACGTCGGGATAGGGACGACTGTGCCCGCACAAAAATTGGACATTTCAGGCGGAAGTATTGGTTTGGGAGCAGGCTATGGGCTCATTAGTCCCGACAATTTCTTTATCGGTACATCTGCCGCAGCAAGGAGATTCGCTTTTTCCGGAGGAACTTATCTGGGAACGGGTGGATTCGGCTTTTTTGTTAAATCCGGAGATGCCGCGACAGGAACGGATCAGCTGGCAATATTGAACAACGGTGATATGGGCATCGGAACGACCACCCCTTCCCATAAACTGGCCGTGTCCGGCGGCATTATCGCCACCTCCAGCATCACCGCGCTGGGCGGTTTCTACGGCGACGGTTCCAACCTGACCGGGATAGATATTTCCGAGGATATAGCCGTCACCACCATCTCCGCCTCCGCCACAACTCCATACGGCGGCGTCAACATAACCACCAACGCCTTCATAGCCGGCAGCGTCGGCGTCGGGACTACAGGGCCTATTGATGTTCTAACAATATACAGGTCTGGAACGGGGGCTTCCAACCTGCGAATTATGGCGGACTCGGGCGCAAATATTTACGGCGGCGGAATATATTTCCCGACCAATGGAACTGCAAATACAGATGTCGCGTATATACGGCAGAAAGAGTTCTCGGAAAACGCATATGGTTTCGAGTTCGGCGGGTATAGCGAAGGATTAGGAACCGGATCAAGAATGGTGATGCTGGGAGGCGGCAACGTCGGCATCGGGACGGATAATCCGACGGCGAAACTGGTGGTAACCGAGAATTCCCAGTCGCTTTCCTTCCACCTGGATAATAACTTCGGCGGCAATGGGTATATCGACTCTACCGGGAATATAAATCTCCGCGCCTTGGGAACTGATTCGTCCATTTATATCAATCCTAACGGCGGCGGCTATACCTGGCTCCATAATATCGCCACCGGCCGGATCTATCTCGGTTATGGCCCGGCTGTGACCATCAACACCGGCAGCGTCGGCGTGGGGACCCAGGAGCCGCTGGCCAAGCTGCATATCATCTCCACCTCCACCATAGAATCCGCGATCCTCATCGCCAGCCATTCCGTCGGCGGCTACGCTTTGTTCGCCTCAACAGGCGGCAAGGTCGGGATCG
>CAZJUL010000078.1:7038-10402 GCA_964549095.1 uncultured Elusimicrobiaceae bacterium | reverse complement strand
AGCTGGCCCTGGGCAAGGATTCCTACGTGGCGGACTTCGTTCCGAACGACGCCCTGATAGTGAAGATGCTGTGGAGCCCGCACCCGCACGCCCGCATCGTTTCCATAGACGTGTCAGCCGCCGAGAAAATGCCCGGCGTGAAAGCCGTGCTGTGGCACGGCAACGTCCCGCGCATCGTGCACTGCACCGCCGGCCAGGGCTACCCCGAGCCGTCCCCGTACGACACCTTCATGTTCGACAAAAAAGTGCGCTTCGTGGGCGACCGCGTGGCCGCCGTTGCCGCCGAGACCGAAGAGCAGGCCGTGGCCGCGCTGGCCGCGATCAAGGTCAAGTACGAGCTTTTGAAGCCCGTCTTCACGCTGGACGAGGCCATGGCGCCCGGCGCCCCCGTCATCCACGACGAGCCCGAGGCGCACGTGCCGATACCGATAGTCTACGAGCCGAAGAAGAACCTGGTGGCCCACGTCAGCTGCGAGGCCGGCAGCTTCAAGAAAGGAATGGAAGCCGCCGACTTCAAGTTCGACGAGACCTACGAGACGCCCTACGCCCAGCACTGCCCCATAGAGCCCTACACGACTATGGCGCAGATCGCTTCGTCCGGCCGCATCGTCATAACCACCTCCACGCAGGTGCCGTTCCATTGCCGCCGCATCGTGGCGCGCACGCTGGGCATACCGGTGCAGAAGATCCGCGTCATAAAGCCCCGCATCGGCGGCGGTTTCGGCTGCAAGCAGGAAGTGCTGCTGGAGGACGTGGCGGCTATGTTCGCTCTGCGCACCGGCCGCACCGTGCTATGGCGCTTCGACCGCGAGGAGACCTTCCGCACCGGCCGCACCCGCCATCCCTTCCGCATCCGGCTGCGCACCGGCGTCAAGAAGGACGGCACGATCACGGCCATCGCCCTGGAATGCATCAACAATACCGGCGCCTACGGCGGCCACGGCCTCACCGTGGTCTCCTGCTCGGGCGGCAAGACGCTGCCGCTCTACCACTGCGACAACATCCTGTTCGACGGAAAGTCCTATTACACCAACCTGCCGGTCTGCGGCGCGTACCGCGGCTTCGGGGCCACGCAGGCCTTCTTCGCCATAGAGTCCCTGATGGACAAGATGGCCGAGGCCATAGGGATGGACCCGCTGAAGTTCCGCCAGCTGAACCACATAAGGCCCGGCGAGGGTTCGCCCATCTTCCAGGCGCTGGGCGAAGGGCGCGAAGGCCTGCCGATGACCGTGGGCTCCAACGCCCTGGCCGAATGCATAGTGCAGGGCGCCGAGGCGGCCGGCTGGGACAAGCGGACCGACTGGCGCGGTAAGACCGGGCGCTACCGCCGCGGCATCGGGATGGCCTGCCTGATGCAGGGCTCCTCCATACCGGACATCGATATGGGCGCCGCGTCCATCAAGATAAACGACGACGGTTCTTTCAACCTGCTGGTCGGCGCCACCGACCTGGGCACGGGCTCCGACACGGTGCTGGCGCAGATAGCGGCCGAGGAACTGGAGACCGCGACGGACAAGATGATAGTCTACTCGTCCGACACGGATATGACGCCGTTCGACGTGGGCGCGTACGCCTCGTCCACCACTTACTTGTCCGGCGAGGCGGTGCGCAAGGCCGCGGCCGACGCCAAGCGCCAGATCCTGGCCACCGGCGCCGAGATGCTGGGCCTGAAAGTGGAGGAAGTCCGCTGCGAGGACGCTCACGTGCTGAGCGCCGACGGCAAAAAGAAGGTCTCTTACGCCGACATAGCCAGCTATTCGCTGTACCAGAAGAACCAGTACCAGATCATCGGCACCGCGTCGCACACTACCAAGAAGTCGCCGCCGCCCTTCGCGGCTCACTTCGCCGAGATAGAGGTGGACACCCTGACCGGCTTCGTCAAGGTGCTCAACTACGTCTCCACGATAGACTGCGGAACGGCGGTGAACCCGGCACTCTGCGAGGGCCAGACCGACGGCGGCACGCTGAACGGCATCAGCTACGCGCTGACCGAGGAGTACTTGTTCCAGAACGGGCGGATGATGAACGCGTCCTTCGCGGACTACCACATCTACTCGATGCGCGACCGGCCGCCGGTGAAGACCATCCTGGTGCCGTCCTACGAGGACACCGGGCCGTTCGGCGCCAAGAGCGTGTCCGAGATCTGCATCAACGGGCCCGCGCCGGCCATAGCCAACGCCATCTATAACGCCACGGGCGCCCTTCTGAACGAGTTCCCGTTCACGCCCGAGAAGGTGCTGGCCGCCATCAGGAAGGTGGGTAAGAAGTAAACCGAGAACAAACAGAACCGCCGCGGCGCCTTTCGAGGCTGCCGCGGCGGCTTGTTCTTGTATGGTTACGGCCGGCTCAGCCGCCGGAGAAAGGGGAGAGCAGCGTGACCAGGTCGCCGTCCTTTATCGACTCGTCCCAGTCCGCGAACTTGCCGTTGATGACGGCCTTGGTGATGTTGGTCGTAAGCGGAATGATCTTGCCGGCCTCTATTTCGTGCAGCAGCTCTCGGGCGGTGGCCGCCGAGGTTTCGTAATCCTCGGTCTGTATGCCGCGGCGCTCCCCGACCAGGGCGAAATACCTGACCTTTATCTTTTTTTTCATCTAAGGTCCCTCTGCGCTCCGCTCCGTACCGGAGCAATACATAATAATATAAAATTGCGGTCCGTCCCGGAAGATAAGTCCGTGAGTCCCAAGGCCCGGCCGGCAAATGCCTCCGCGGAATTGGGCCTTTCGCTTCTATCGGGAAAAGCGGTCTTTTAATAGAATTTAACTATTATGAGAACCGCCAATTACATTTTTACCGCCGTTCTATCCTTTATGCCCGCAGCAGCGGCCGCGCAGACGGCTGTCCGGCTGGAGGCCCTGGGGGCCGGGGACATCCCCGCTTTCGACGAGGCAATTCCCGGGGTTCCCGTTCCGGCCGAAGAACAACTGGGCCCCGAATACGACGATCCCGTCTTCGCCGGGGACAGGCTGGCCGAGCTGGCCTCGCAGCATAAGGGCAATACCGGCTCGCTGGGTTTTATAGAGCGGCGCATAGTGAAGATAATGGCCCGCGCCCACGCTAAAGGCAGGCTGGAGCCCGCCCTGGAGCGGATGCTTTCAAGCAAGCTGATGCAGCGCTTTATTCCCGCGCCCCCGGCCAAAAAACAGGATTACATAAAGAAATTTCCGAAAATGGTGGCCGCCCAGGTGGAGGGCACGGGCTTCGTGGACGGCGTGGACGGCTTCGAGGCCTGGCAGGAAATGTCGAAGAGACACATCTCGGCCGCGAAAAATTCCTCCTTCGCCCCGCGCGGCAGCGGCCAGCCCTCCCTGTTCACGGAGGGCGGCTTCGTGGAAGAGCTGGCGCGCCTTTCCGGCTCGGCTTTCA
>CAZJUL010000078.1:0-7028 GCA_964549095.1 uncultured Elusimicrobiaceae bacterium | reverse complement strand
GGCCCGCCTCTTTCGCCGAACGGAAACGGCTGATAACCGCCGCCAAAAAAAGCGTCCGCATGATGGTCTGGGGCTGGTACGACGATCTGACAGGCGAGCGCACCCGCGACCTGCTGATAGCGAAGAAACGCGAAGGTCTGGACGTCAGGGTGATGGTGGACGGCAATATCGCGGACTTCATAGGCATAGCCTCCCTGAAGGCCCTTTCCGACGCGGGGGTGGAAGTGGCCCGCTTCCGCGACCCGGAGCGGAAATACGACGGGATGCACGCCAAGCTGCTGGTGGTGGACGGCGAGCGCGCCATAACCGGCGGCATGAACATAGGCGACAAGTATTCGCACCTGAACCCGGGCGCGCACCGCTGGCGCGACACGGACGTGCTGTTCTCCGGTCCGGCTGCCGGTGACGCCGTGCGCATCTTCGCAAACTGCTGGAACGAGCAGGCGGAGCGCCAGGGCCTGTCGCCCGTCCGGGAAACCGCGGCGGCTTCGGCCCCGGAAGGGTCCGTGAAGGCCGCCCTGGTCTACCAGCGGGCGGACCGCGAGCCGGTCATCTACCTTTCGCTGCTCAAGGCCATGTACGGCGCCACCGCCAGCATAAATATCGAGAACGCCTACTTCGTGACCATCCCTTCCCTCAAGACGGCGCTGGCGGACGCCCTGGCCCGCGGCGTGAAGGTGACCATCCTGTCCAATTCGGCGCAGAGCAACAACGAGCCGATACTGACCGGCATCATGATGGAGAGCCTGGCGGAAATGGCCGAGGCGGGGGCCGAGGTCTATGTGAAAGAAGGCGAGACGCTGCATTCCAAGTTCATGACGGTGGATGGTCTCTTCGCCACCGTGGGCTCGTACAACTTCCATCCCAAGAGCATCCGCCACGAGCGGGAGATAACCCTGCACGCGGTGGACGGCGGCTTTGCCGCGGAAATGGAGAGCGCTTTTCACCGGGACCTGGGCTCCGCGCGCAGAATAGCCAACCCGGAAGAACTGGGCGACTACAAGTCGCCGCTGAATTTCATCGTGCGCCGCTACATGTTCAGCCAGCTGTAAAATAACGCCCGCTGATCACGGGGTCAAAGGGGACAGGCCAAGGGCTTGTCCCCTTTTTTCTGCGCTCTACTGAAGGCCGCGGAAGGATACCGGGAGGGTTTTCGCGTTCATTGTACCGTAGGAGAGCCCGAATTCCAGGGACAGATCGAACGGCGGTTTAAGATCGGCCGCGCTGAAATTCCACGAATCTATGGTTTCCACTGTCATCTGGTTCTGGTTGCCGGCGGTGATGTCCATCCTCATTGAGTGGGCGATCTGCATTTCTTTGCCGGTGCTGTCTATCAGAAAGCCGTTCGCCACCTCAAGGGGCGCCGAGACCTGGGACCCGATAGTAAGGAATATCCTGGCGCGATTGTTGGTGCGCCGTATAGAGTCCACCGTGACCGTGAGAGGCCCGGCTGTTTTTGCCGGTTTCTCAGCCGGCTTGGCCGGAGCGGAAGGCGGCGGCGATTTCGAAGCTGCCGGTGCGGAGGAGGTCTGCCGGCTCGCCAGCTGCTGAAGTTCCGAGGTGCTTTTAAATGTGGACTTTGCCGCAGCCGCGATCTGGGCCGTCTCCGTGGAGATCGCCTTGACCGTCAATATTATCTTGCCGTCCAGCATAGTGACGGTGCCGGTTATGATAGCGTCGATGCCGGCGAACCTGCCCAGTTTCTTTGCGTTCTCCGGATCTACAAGCCCCGACATCGTGAGTTTATGCTCGGCCAGAATGCTCTTTATATTGGCGCGGTCGGCGACGGAAATGTCTTCTTCGTTTACCATTTCAACGGACAGCTGTTCCGCAAGGTATTTCCCGAGTTCGGTGGTCCTGCCCTGCAGATCGACGAAATCTATGACCGCGATCTTTTTTACGCCTCTCCCTACCATTTTCCTGGCGAGTTTTCCGGATAAAAGCGCGATCTCCGTGTTCAGGTCTTTCGCCTGGACCGGACCGCACAAAAATATCCCCGCTGCGCCGATCAAAACGGCCTTGGACAAGAATGTGAGCTTTGTTTTCATAGATGATCCTTAAGCAGAGCTGCTGGACAAATACGGACGCGGCATCGTGCGCCGCTTCGAATATTCCCTTATTCTAGCGGTTCTCTCCGGATATATCAAGTGGCGGGGTACAGGCGGATATGACGGCCAAATTATCGGTTGCCGGCAGTTTATCGCGATATTATGACGCGGCTATGCTAACCGGTCATTCCCTATTCAAAAACGGCGTAGCGCTTTATTTTTTCGGCGCGGACGCCTTTTATCCGGAGGGCTTCCGCCCCCGCGACGCGGCTTTCGCGGCGGAGTTTAAGGATTAGGGAAACCGCCAGGGGGCCCAGGCCCGGGACTTTTAAAAGCTCATCCCGCCCGGCCCGGTTGACCTTTACCGGGTAGAACTCCGGGTGCGCGTCGGCCCAGGCCTGTTTCGGATCGCGGTCCAGGCCCAGGTTCCCGGCGGCGTTGAAAAGGATGTCGCTTTCCTTAAAACCGTATTTCCGCAGCAGGAAATCCTCCTGGTAGAGGCGGTGCTCCCGCATAAAGACCTGGTCCGGAGTTTCAAAAAGCGTCCCGGTAACCGCCTGCAGTTCCGCATCGGTATGGCGGGTCTGTTCTCCGGGGATCTCCGGGCTGCCGAGGCCTTTCTGGTAGGCGGAAAAATAAACGCGCTTGAATTTCAGCCTGTCGTAGATCCCCGTCATATACCGCACTATCTCCGAATCGGTCTCGTCGGAAGCGCCGACGATGAACTGCGTGGTGCACTTCACCTTCGCGAAGCGCTCGTTCTTCGCCGCCAGGCCGGCCATATATTCCATCGGCCGGATTATGTCCCGCTCATAATCCTTTTTGGACGAAAGCCGCTCGAACCGGTTCCTGCCGGGGGCTTCTATATTCAGGGAGACGGCCCCGGCCAGTTTGAAAGCTTCCTCTATCGCCGCTTCGGACGCGCCCGGGATGACCTTCAGGTGAATGTAGCCCCTGAAGCCGTGCTTGTGGCGCAGCAGGCGCGCCACGGCGTTTATCCGGTCCATGGCGTTGTCCGGCGTGCCCGTAACCCCGGAGGAAAGGAAAAGCCCGGACACCTTGCCGCGCCTTAAATAGTCCAGGAAGGCGTCGGCGGTTTCGCCCGGCTCAAGCGAACAGCGCCGCGACCCCGTCCCGGCGCGCAGGGGGCAGTATTTGCAGTCGTTGGAGCAGGCGTTGGAGAGCAGGGTCTTGAACAGCACCGTGTATTTGCCGTTCCCCAGCGCCACGGGATAAAGCCAGCGGCCGTCGGGGCCGCGCTTCCTGTGTTCATCCTTCGCGCTGCCGCAGGCGCAGGCCAGGTCGTAGCGGGAGTCCCCGGAGAGGGCCTCCAGCTTTTCAGCCGTATCCATATAAAAAGTGTAACAGAGCGCTCCGACAGCGTTGTGTCGGCGGGATAGCTCGGCAGTTAGTCATTTAGTCATCAGCGTCCCCCTTTTCCTTTTTTACAAAGGTATAATACAGGATATTGGAAAATGGTTTTGGGGGAGAGCATGAAAAACTGTCCTGACCGCGCTTTCAAACCCGCTCACGCCGCCGGCCGGCTGCTCGCGCCGGTTTTGATCTCACTGGCCTTGATGGCCGGCTGCGATAAGGCCTCTCCCGACCAGGCCGCGGCCGTCCAGCAGCAGGCCGAGGCACAGAAGCAGCAGGCGGAACTGCAACAGCAGCAGCTGGGCATTCAGAAGCAGTTTACGGAAAGCGTGAACGCCGCGGACCTGGCCGCCGTCAGGACCGCGCTTAGTTTATACTATAACGACCACGAGGGCCTCTACCCGGAGAACATAGAGGCGCTGGTCCCGCAGTACCTGCCCCTGGGCATTCCTTTCAACCGGCTCGAAGAGCACGGCAAGTCGAACGCCGTGCAGAATATGTCCGGCGAAGACTTCAAAGCCGGGCGGTTCACGGACGCGGGCGGCTGGGCCTATGTCAATACTTCCGCGGACCCGATGATGTTGGGAAGGTTCGTGATCAATTGCACGCACGGCAGCAATATCAATACCCTCGAGGGCAAGCCCTGGACCGCGCTTTAGCCGGATGGGGTTTTACGCGCTAAAGCGGCCCGACGGCTTATGGCGGAACGCCGGTTGAAACCGGCGGTAATCAAAGTTATAATTATACTATCGCCGGCCGCGGTCATAAGGCGGCGGCCGGACAGGAATACGCGTATGAGAAAAATACTTGCAGCCGACGACGATCCCGGGGCTATAGGGTTCTACAAGGACATGTTCACGGACGCCGGCTACGAATTCAAGGCGGCCCACGACGTGACGGGCGCCGTGATGCTGTGCCAGGATTTCAAGCCCGACCTGCTGGTGCTGGACTGGGAAATGCCCGCCGGCGGCGGCAGCATGATATTCGAAAAGGTGCGCGAGCTGACCGGGAAAGAGATCCCGGTGATCTTCGTTACCGGCATGCCGCAGAAAGTGGACAAGGCCGGCCTGCCGAAAGTGGTGGTCATCCAGAAGCCGGCTTCGGTGCAGCAGCTGCTGGACGCCGTGGCCAGACTGCTGGAAGAGTGACCGGGGCGAGCCCCCGGGGTCAGAGAGTTCCCAATGAGAAAGATACTTGCAGCCGATGACGACGCCGGCACGAGGGTCTTCTACGAGATGTGCCTCGGGGACGCCGGCTTCGAGGTCTGCGCCGTGGAAGACGCCACCGCGGCCATCATCAAGTGCCTGGAATTCAAGCCCGACCTGCTTATGCTCGACGCCGAGATGGGCGGCGGCGGGGGGGAGCAGGTCTTCGAGAAGATCCGCGGCCTGCTGGAGCATGACATCCCGGTCATCTTCGTTACGGGAATGCCGGACCGGGTGCGGTCCCTGGCCTCAAAAAAGAACGTGCTGATACTGCGCAAGCCCGTTGCCGCCGCCACCCTGGTGGACGAAGTCAACAGGATGCTTGAGGCGGGCGACGCGTAGCGCCGCGCCCGCGTTCCTTCCTTTGTTTTCCTGCCGGACCTAATGAAACCTTAAATCCATTGCGGTTAATAAATCCGTAACTTATACTATATATGATATGCTGGCGGGCGGGGAGAAAGAGGAAAACCCCCGCTGTAGCCGGCAGATCCCCATTTATGGCCCCAAAAAACCCGAATCTCACCCCCAAAAGGTACCTGCTACCTTTTATTCCTGCTGTTTGCCGGCTGAAAAGACCCTTAAAAAGGTACCTGCTACCTTTTTGGGGGATTGCCGCTTTGATGGGCTGGTTGCTGTGCGCCGGGAGCGCTCCGGTCGCTGCGCAGCTGCCGCCGGCGCTGGTGGCGCCCGAAGACAGCGCTACCGGCGTTTCTCAGACCCCGTCTTTCGCTATGACCGCTACGCCGGGTTCTACCGTCCAGTACTATATACAGGTGGATGATGAGAGCGGCTTCAACCCGCCGCTTGTTTACCAATTCAACCAGGCAGAATCGCAATCTTCCCTGACAGGCAAATTTACCGGCCAGGATGGCACGTATTCAACGGCATCGGACGCTTTCCTGGGCGCCAGCACTGCCACTTTCACTTTTTACAGCAGCGTAACCTATTCCGTCCCGCTGAGTCCGAATACGCAATATTGGTACAAGGCTTCAGTAACGACAGACGGCGGCACCACTTACAGCCCGTATTCCGCCTCGCGCAGCTTTACCACGGGAGAATTCGCGCAGCAGTCCCCTATCAACAACGCCTCGGTCTCAAGCGTGGTCCTTTCCAGTCCCACGGCCGCCGGGACAATGAACGTGACGTTCCATATTCGTTCCAACAATGTCATCAACGCGGTAACACCCAACGGCGGAGCCTATAATACCGCTGACTGGGTGATAGTGAAATTCTCCACTTCGGCAGGCGCGGACTGGAGCTGGGAGCACGCCAAACTGACCTCCGGCGGCAGCCTGGAGGGCGGCGGGGCCACGCTTACTCTGGCCTCCGACAATATGGGGGCGTTCCTGAACCATACCGCCAGCGCAAGCTTATGGAGCTCCACGGTCACGCTTATCTGGGATTATAAGGCCAGCGGCGCGCTGGTAAAGGATTCCGCCATCGTAAAAGTATTCACGATACCGATGGTAAAGATTCCGCAGGGAAGTTTCGTATATAATGCGGGGGGCAGCATTTATTCCGCTTTCAATAACTATGGCGGTCCGGACCAGGTGACCGTGGGTTCCGTGAACGATATCCCGAACAATGCGGCGCCCGGATGGCCGAACGGGTTCAGTTCTTTCTATATCATGCGCTACCCTATAACTCAGGGCCTCTATACGAATTTCCTTAACACTATCCCGGACGCCCAGGCGGAGATCCAGGACCCGGAAACTACCGCCAACGGCCAAACCATAGTCCGCTACCCGGGGAACGCTTACGGCGCAAAGTACGCGGCCGGCGAGCCGGCCAGGGTGATGAACTACTTGAGCAACTGGGACCTCTGGCGCTTCCTGAGCTGGGCGGCCCTGCGGCCCATCACCGAGATGGAGTACCAGAAGGCCGCGCGGGACCTGTTCCCGGACGCGCGGACTTATCCCTGGGGGGACGACGATCCGGCGGACGACGCCACGACCGGCACTTATGCGCCGCCCAACGAGGGGGGGACGCATAAAAAGCATTACGCTAACTTCAGGAACGTGTCCGGCGGGAACAAGGTGCTGAATGCGGGCAGGTATATGAGCGGGGATATATACAGGACGCTGGCGCAGACCGGGGCGGCCCCTTACGGCCTGGCCGATATGTCCGGGCAGGCCTACAACCAGGGGCTCAACTGCTCTTTCCTGCAGGTACCGGACAACGGCAACGGCACCCATTATATCAGCACGCTGAACTGGCCCACAACTGCGGCCCCCCCGGCCACCGACTCCACCTATATCAGCATCCTGGGCGGCGGTTATTCCAGTGACCGGGTTTTCCTTGAGATATCCCTGCGTCCCACCAGAAGTTTCAGCCTGTATTACAAAGAGGGCATAGTGGGGGGCCGCGGGGTCAGGTCGCCGTAAAAAGGGGAAGAAAGCGG
>CAZJUL010000077.1:7593-10523 GCA_964549095.1 uncultured Elusimicrobiaceae bacterium | reverse complement strand
GCTCCCCGCGAAGCTTCCGCCGCCGAAAGAGCGCAATACCCTTACCGGGTCGTTGTCCTCAGCGACCTGCACGTTGCGGAAGACAACCTTAAATCCCTGCAAAAAGTAGTCAGCGACATCAACGCCTGGGGCGACGTGTCGCTGGCCGCGGTCACCGGCGATATCTGCCACCGGCACGGGACCGTAAAGGAATTCACGCGGGCGCTGTCGCTGCTGAAAGGCCTGAGCGACAGCGGCGTGCCCGTATACGCCGTCACCGGCAACCACGACTACATCTACAAGGACCAGCCGGAGAAGGAAGAGGCCAAGATAAAGGGCACCAAAGAGGAGCGCTCCGCCAAGCTGAAGCGCTTCCGCGAAGCGCTGACCCCCAGGTTCCTTTTCGAGGGGGGCAGCCCCAACAGGACTTATTACAGCCTGAAGCTGGGCCGCTACCTGCTGGTCTTCCTTTCAGTGAACCACCTGACCTCGGATTACCTGTCGGAAATGTCGGAGGGCCAGCTGAAGTGGCTGGACGAGGAACTGTCGGACCGGGACAACCGCGACGCGCCGACCATAATCTTCTACCACGCGCCCCTGGCCGGTACCCTCGGCGAGGATAAGCGGAAGAATTATTTCGCCCAGCCGGAAGACAAGATCCAGAGGATCATAAGCGCCCACAAGCAGGTCTTTTTATGGGTTTCCGGCCACACCCACACCTCGCCGGACAACACCTATTTCACCAGCAGGTACAAATACCTGAACCAGGTGACGAACATACACAACACAGACCTGGCCAAAGGGTCTAAGGTAACGAATTCGCTGTACCTGTTCAAAGACAGGGTCGTGGTCAGGACCTTCGTGCACGAGACCGGCCTTTTCTGGAAAAAAGACAGGACCTTCTATCCTCCCAAGTAAGGCCCCGGCCCGCCCCGCAGTTCAAATGCCCGCCGCCTTTTTTGTATCATAATAGCCGGCCCGTATCAAGCATCGGGGACACTCCTTGCGGCAAGGAATGTCCCCGACCGAAGCGTGGCCCAAAGGAGCCGACAATGGATTATTTGCTTACCGACACCCAGGTGATGATGCGCGACCTCGCCCGCAAGATAGCCGACGAGAAGATTAAGCCGGTAGCGGCGCAGTACGACGAGAGCGAGGAATTCGCCTGGCCGATAATGAAGGTGCTGGCCGAGAGCGACCTGTTCGGCATCTATATACCCGAAGAATTCGGCGGCCTGGGCGGCGGCGTGATGGACATGTGCGTGGTCACGGAAGAGCTCTCCCGCGCCTGCGCGGGCATAGCGCTGGGCTACGGCGGCACCGGCCTGGGCACCTTCCCTATACTGCTGCACGGCTCGGAAGAGCAGAAGAAGAAATACCTGCCCGGCATAGCCAAGGGCCGCATAGCCGCTTTCTGCATAACGGAGGCGGGCGCCGGCTCCGACGCCGGCTCCATAAAGACCACCGCGCGCAAAGAGGGGAACAAATACATCCTTAACGGCACCAAGCAGTGGATAACCAACGCCGGCGAGGCCGAGGTTTACACGGTCATCGCGCTTACCGACAAATCCCGCGGCGCGCGGGGAGCCAGCGCCTTCATAGTGGAGAAGGGCGCCAAGGGCATGGAGTTCGGCAAGAAGGAAAAGAAGATGGGCATACGCGCCTCGGCCACGCGCGAGGTCATCTTCACCGACTGCGAAGTGCCCGCCGAGAATTTGATCTCCCGCGAGGGGATGGGCTTCATCGTGGCGATGAAGACGCTGGACTGCGCCAGGCCCGGGGTGGGCGCGCAGGCCGTGGGCATAGCGCAGGGCGCGCTGGACCTGGCGCTGGATTACGCGCGCACCCGCGTCCAGTTCGAACAGCCCATCTCCAACTTCCAGGCCATACAGCATATGCTGGCCGATATGGGCACGCAGGTGGAGGCCGCGCGAGCGCTGGTCTACGCCACGGCCCGCATGATAGACGCCGGCGTGAAATCCATCTCCAAGGAATCAGCGATGTCCAAGCTCTTCGCCAGCGACGCGGCGATGAGGGTGACCACCGACGCCGTGCAGATCTTCGGCGGCTACGGCTACATGCGGGATTACCCCGTGGAAAAATTCATGCGCGACGCCAAGATAACCCAGATCTACGAAGGCACCAACCAGATACAGCGCAACGTCATAGCCGCGCACATGATAAAGGAAACGCTGAAGAAATAGTTCCCCGGCCGCGGGTCCGCGCACTTCGCTGCCACGACGTTGATAATAATGAAAGCATGAAGATCATACTGCTTGCCGTGCTGTGCCTGGCCGGAGCGGTTTACGCCGGCCCCGCGGCCGAAAGAACTGCCCCCTATCCGGATTGCCGCAGCTTTAACCTGAAAGAGCTGATAAAGTCCGCCGGCAACCCGGCGCCGGTTTATCAATGCCTGGTCAGCGCGCAGCTGAGCCGCTCTTCCCAGCCCGACGCCGCGTGGATACAGCGCCTGGCCGCCCCGGCCGCCGGAAAGGCAGCGTTCCGCTCGGTCATAAACCTGCGCGGCGAGAATAACGACGAAGCGGAAGCCGTGCGGGCCGCCGGGCTTACCGCGAAGCACATCCCCGTCGGGGATTTCCACGCCCCCGGGTTAGAGCAGGTCACCGAGTTCCTGGAGTTCGTATCCTCGCCTGACAACCAGCCGGCGCTGGTCCACTGTAAGGCCGGCCAGGGCCGCACGGGCACCTTCGTGGCCGCCTACCGGATCGCGCTGCAGGGCTGGACGCTTGAGGAGGCGCTTTCGGAAGCCCGGGCTTTCAATGTTGGACCCGAACAGCTCGGCTTTCTGCGGGCCAACGCAGCTGACCTAAAAAAATGGCGAGGCGGCAAAGCGGCCCCGGCCGCCGGCTGGGCGCCGGAGGAACTGGACGCGGGGACGGCCTCGGAGATACAGCGAACCGCGATGCCTTACGACGCCGTCCCGAAATACC
>CAZJUL010000077.1:0-7583 GCA_964549095.1 uncultured Elusimicrobiaceae bacterium | reverse complement strand
AAATGGAGCTGGGCGGGGATGCCGGTGGCCGCGTTCCTGGGCGACAAAGGGTACAGCGCCAAAACGGAAAGCATAGGCTGGTTCTTCGAGCCGGTAAGCTCCGCCGAGCAGGCCTACGAGCTGGTCACCTTCCTGCCTTCCTACTGGACCTTTTCTAAAAGATCGGTCAAGCGCGCCAAGAACGGCGGCTGGACGGTGCGGGTGAACGCCGTCGGCATGAACAAGTCGCAAAAGACGGTGTTGACCTACGAAGTGGCGCCGGACGGCCGCTGCCGCCTTACTGACAATTCCGCTCCCGGGGCCAACCCCACCGAGGGGATAAAATTCTGACCCCGCCGGTCCCCCGGCGAAAAACAAAAGGCGCGGTGACCGCGCCTTTTTTTCGGGAAAATAGGGCGCTGTCCCTTTTTATTTAAAATGCTAAAATTTTATTAAGGCGGAATCCCGGAAAGGGCTGAATAATGAACATAATCGTCTGCATCAAACAGGTCCCCAACACCACCGACGTCAGGATAGACCCCGTCACCAACACTTTGATACGGGAAGGCGTGGAGAGCGTCATCAACCCGTTCGACGCCTACGCCATAGAGGAAGCCGTCCGGCTGAAAGAGCGCCTCGGCGGCAAGGTCACCGTAATAACGATGGGCCCGCCGCAGGCCGAGTGCGCGCTGCGCGAAGCGGTTTCGCTGGGCTGCGACGAGGGGATACTGCTCAGCGACAGGAAGTTCGCCGGCTCCGACACCTGGGCCACCAGCTACACCCTTTCGGCCGCGATACGCAAGATCGGTGCTTTCGACGTAATAGTCTGCGGCAAGCAGGCCTCCGACGGCGATACGGCGCAGGTGGGCCCCGGCATCTCCGCGCACTTGGACATACCGCAGGTCACCTATGTAAAAAAGATCGCCGAAATTTCCGCGGAGAAGGCCCTGGTGGAACGGATGACCGAAGAGGGCTACGACACGGTGGAGACCCCGCTGCCCTGCCTGCTTACCGTGGTCAAGGAAATAAACACGCCGCGCCTGCCTTCGCTGAAAGGGATGATGAAGGCCAAATCCGCCAAGATAACGAAGTGGACCGCGGACGACATCGGCGCCGACCCGGCGGCGATAGGGCTGGACGGCTCCCCGACGCGCGTGATAAAGATCTTCACGCCCGAACCGCGCAAAGGCGGCGAGATGCTGCAGGGCGACACCGCCGACGTAACACAGGAACTGGCGGAACTGCTGAAGGACGTGGTCGCGTAATATGGCTTCAATAACGATCTTCCTCGATAAATGCACCGGCTGCACCCTCTGCGTGAAGGCCTGCCCCTTCGGCGCCATACACATGGCCAACAAGAAGGCCGTGATAGACATGGGCAAATGCACCCTCTGCGGCGCCTGCGTGCCGGTCTGCAAGTTCGCCGCCATCGAGCTGACGAAGGAGGCGGGCGCGAAGAAAGACCTTTCCCGCTACAAGGACGTCTGGGTGTTCTGCGAGCAGAAGAAAGGCGTCATCCAGTCCATTTCCTTCGAACTGCTGGGCGAAGGCCGCAAGCTGGCCGACAAGCTGGGCGTCCAGCTCTGCGCGGTGATACTGGGCGGCGATATCGAAGCGAAAACGACCGAGCTGGCCGAGCGGGGCGCCGACAAAGTTTACATCGTCGACCACCCGGCCCTGAAATCCTTCCAGGACGATCCGTACACGGAAGTCCTCGTCAAGCTGGCCGAAGAATACCTGCCGGAGATAATCCTTTGCGGCGCCACCGTTATAGGCCGCAGCCTGGTGTCGCGCGTCGCGGTCCGGATAAACGCGGGCCTCACCGCGGACTGTACAGGGCTCGACATAGACGAAAAGGAGCGCCTGCTGCTGCAGACGCGGCCCGCCTTCGGGGGCAATATCATGGCCACCATCATAACGCCCAACCACAGGCCGCAGATGGCCACGGTACGGCACAAGGTCATGAAAGAAGCCGCGGTTACGGCCGGCCGCAGGGCCGAAGTGATCAGGAAAAGCTATCCCGACGAAGTTTTCAGATCCCGCACCGCGCTGAAGGACATCGTAGCGGAGATCGAGGAGACGGTGAACCTGGCCGAGGCCGACATAGTGGTCTCCGGCGGGCGCGGGCTGGGCGGACCCGAGAACTTCGCGATGATACGCGAGCTGGCCAAAACGCTCAACGCCGCCGTCGGCGCCTCCCGCGCGGCCGTGGACGCGAACTGGATACCCTATTCCCACCAGGTGGGCCAGACCGGCAAGACGGTCTGCCCTAAGCTCTACATAGCCTGCGGCATCTCGGGCCAGATCCAGCACCTCATCGGTATGCAGTCCTCAAAGATCATCGTGGCGATCAACAAGGATCCGGACGCGCCCATCTTCAAGGTGGCCACCTACGGCATAGTAGGCGACATCTTCCAGCTGGTTCCCGCCCTCACCAAAGAGTTCAAAAAAGCGCTGAACAGGTAGTTCTGCGCCGACGGGCGTAAAAAAAAGACCGGGGAGAGATCCCCGGTCTTTTTTCGTTCCGGACGCGGTCAGTGCGTGCCCAGGCAGAAGGCCGGGGTCATACCGGCGGCGGTGCAGGCTTCGAAACCGGCATCGGCGTTGCGGCAGTAGGAGGAAGCAAGGCCTTTGGCCATACAGGCCCCGTAGCCGGCTTTCGCGCCCAGGCAATAGGCGGAATTAATGCCGCCGGCGACGCAGGCCCCGAAACCCGCTTCGGCTCCGCGGCAGTACGCGGAGTTAAGCCCGGCGGACCGGCACGCCTTATACCCGGCTTTCGCGCTCATACAGTAGGCGGCGTTCATACCGCTTTCCACGCAGGCGCCGAAACCCGCTTCGGCGTTCCGGCAGTAGGCGGAATTCATACCGGCGGCCAGGCAGGCTTTATACCCGGCTTTCGCGCTCATGCAGTAGGCGGGATTCAGGCCGCTGTCCGCGCAGGCGCCGAAACCCGCTTCGGCGCCCTTGCAGTAAGCCGGCGTAAGGCCTTTAGCCGCACAGGCCCCGTAGCCCGCTTTGGCGTCGCGGCAATAGGAATTGTTCATTCCGCTTTTCACGCAGGCGGCGTAGCCGGAAAGGGTTTCTTCTTCGGCGGCCCCCGGCCGGGAGACTTCCGGCTCCGCCGCCGCCCGGAGGACTTCCGCGGCGAAAGCGGTTTCCGGCAATCGATCGATGTTAAGGCCGAACCGGCCCCACTCCGGCTGTTCCGCAGCCGAAACGACCATTACCGTGGCCGCAAGAATGGCCAGGATGATCCCCGCGGTCAAAATCGGTTTACCGCCCTTCTTATTAACGCGCTTTTCCATTTCTATCTCTCCTTTATAATTCCGCGGTCCGCATCAATGTAAGAGTATGATATCTAAATGCCGGGGAAGGCCGAATGAGGCAAAGGGCCCGGGAAGGCCGTGTTTTTTGTCCTACGCCGTACTGGGCCTTTACACGCCTTTGCGGAGCCGGCGCGCAAAATTATATGATTACCGGACTTCCCGCAATATTATGAAAACAGTGTTTTTCTTCCTGCTGTGCCTTATCCCCGCCGCCGCGGGCGCGGCACCGGTCAACGAGGGCGTATTCGGGCCGGACAGGCTCAGGAGCGTGCTGGGGCAGGACGGCGTGACGCCCATACCGGTAAAGGCGCGCGACGGAAGCGAATTCTTCCTGTGGACTTTCGGCGACACCATACTGGGCGGCTGGAAAGGGCCCGTGGTCACCACCGCCACTGTCGATTTCAACTCGGCGGCCGACATGAAAGCGATGCCGTCCAACACGCTGGCAATGACGCCGGTCCCCTCTTCAGCCAATTACCGCGACCTGGGCTTTTCCTTTTACGCGCCGCTGGGCAGTATACGCGAGTTCATCCCCTGCCGGGAGGGGGAGAACCCGCTGGTAAAAAGGCTCTGGGCGAACGACGGCATACAGCTGGGCGGCACGATCTACGTTTATTACATGGATGTGGAGCTGGACAAGAACGTTCCCGGGGGATTTTCATTCAAGGGCACGGGGCTGTCGAAGATCCCGGTTCCGGCGAAGGCCGGCCTGAAGCTCCCGGCTTTCAAAAGGCTGCACGGTTTCTGGGCCGAGGGCGCCGTCATTGGCGACAGCGTGATCGCCGCCGGGGAGTATCTTTACCTGCTGGGGCGCGCTTCCAGGGCCAACGACGGCAGGCTGACCTCGCTCACGCTGCTCCGGGTCAGGCCGGCGGACATTGAAAAGCTGCCCCGCTACGAATACCTCGCCCCGGGCGGGGGCTGGGGCGGGACGGCGCCGGGATATTTTTTTGACGATGTCAGCGGGGAGGCGTCGCTGGTGTATGACGCCTTCAGGAAGGTCTTCAGAATAACTTATATGAGCTTCAATTCGCAGGAGATAATGACCGCGGAATTCGCGGAGTTCGCGGAATTCGCGAAAGCGCCGAAGGCCGCCCCGCTCTACAGACCGCCGGCCAAAAAGGACGCGCTGTTTTACTCGGCCAAAGAGCTGTTCTCCGACGCGGAGACCGTCTACCTGATCTATATCGACCCGTCCATCTACCAGCCCATCCTGGTAAAAGTTCCGCGTTAGCCCGAAATCAGGGCTCTTTCTTCTTTCAGTTCAGTTCCGCAAAGGTGCGTTCTGCCGTTTCCGGCCCGGCCGGGGCCGCGCCGATCCCGCGCTTCCCGTTTATAAGTCCCTTCTCCGCGGCGGCGCCTGCGGGCGCCGGCACTTCGAACGCCATGCTGGCCGAAACCCCCGACATCTCTTTTGCAGTGATGCCGATGTTCTCGAACCCCTGCACTGCGGACAGCTGCGCGAAGTTGCGAAGCGACGTTATGATCTTTCCTTTCATCTGTGCTCTTCCTCCCCTGACCCCCATTTTCAATGCAAAGAAAATCCGTACTGCAGTTTCCGGTCGGGCCGGCGCCTGGCGCCGAAGATCCACTTGTAGGCGACCGGTCTTTCGTCGGCCGCGCCCGCGGCGTTCCTGCCGGCGTCGGCCGCCCTCACTATCCGTATTATCGGCCGTTCCGTAAAGCGCCTGCTGCTGCTGTCATCGTGGTCGTTAAGCGCGGTGTACATTTTTTCTCTCCTGAAACCCGGTCCCTGGATATAGTTTAGCCGTTCCGCCCGGGTTTAGAAAGGGCCGTAAGGCCCGTCACGCCGAAGACAATAGCCCGGCTGAACGGGGTCCAAGGGCACCGGGCGGATAGGTCCATATGCTTAGGCCGAATGCCGGCGCCGCCGGAAAATTGTTATATAATTAAGGAAGGGGGGATCGGTTATTTCCAGCTATATGGCAGATCCAGCGACAGGAAGAGAAACCGGGAACCTTGCGGGATTTCCGCGGGGCGATGACGCGGGGCGGCCCGGCGCGGGGCTCCTTATCGTGGACGACACGCCCGCGAACATAGAGCTGCTTTCCTTCATGCTGAAAAGCAAGGGCTACGATGTCCGCACGGCCGAAACCGGGGAAGCGGCGCTGGACGCCTGCAGGGCGGAGCCGCCGGACCTTATACTGCTGGACATCAGCATGGCCGGTATGGACGGCTACGAGGTGTGCCGCAGGCTGAAAGCCGACGCCGCGCTCAATGAGATCCCGGTAGTGTTCCTCAGCGCCCTGAACGAAACCGTGGACAAGGTCAGGGCCCTGGAAGCGGGCGGCGTGGACTACATAAGCAAGCCTTTCAAGGCGGAAGAAGTGGAGGCGCGCGTCAGGACGCACCTGGAACTGCGCCGGCAGAAGCTATTGCTCCAGCAGAACTATGACCGGCTCCGGGAGCTGGAAAAGATGCGCGACGGCCTGGTGCACATGATCATCCACGACCTGCGCTCCCCGCTGGCCACCATCCTCTCACGCCTGGATTTTTTCAGGAACGACCCCGGGAGCTCACTGAGCCCGGCCGCCGCCCGCGACCTGGACGAGACGCTGAAAACGGCCGAAGTGATGCTGCGCCTGATCGGCGACCTGCTGGACGCCAGCAAGATGGAAAGCGGGAAGATGAAGCTGAACCTGAAGGAATGCGACTTCCCGTGGCTCATGGATTACGCCGTCTCCACCATGAAGCCGCTGGCGGGGCCCCGGGAGCTGTCCGTGGAACCCGGCGGACCCGCCAGGGCCGCGGCGGACCCGGAACTGCTGGCGAGGGTAATGCAGAACCTGATAGCCAACGCCCTTAAATTCGCGCCCAGGGAAGGCGGCTACGTGCGGCTGGCCGCGCGGCAGTTGAAAGGAAGCGTCAGGGTTACCGTGGAAAACAACGGCCCGGACATACCGGCGCGCTACCAGCCGGAGATATTCGAAAGGTTCGGCCAGGTGGACCAGGACGGCAAGAGGCAGCCCTACTCTACCGGGCTGGGGCTGAATTTCTGCAAGCTGGCGGTGCAGGCGCACGGCGGGCGCATCGGGGTTGAGAGCTCGCCCGGGAAGCCCACCGTTTTCTGGTTCGAGCTGGACGGCTGACCCCGCCGCTGGGGAGAAATAAAAAAGCCCGGGGCGGCCCGGGCTTTTTTACCGCCACAGGACGCTTTACGGGAGCTTCACTATGCCGTTCTTCTGGCGCACTTCCACGTCCTTCATAGAGCGCCCTATGTAGGCCTCGGCGCTCTTGCGCAGTTCCTGCTCGGTCAGCTTCAGGGCGGCCACGCCCTGCTCTATCGCTTTCAGGCCGACGGCCACCGCTTCGTCTATGAACACGCCCGGCTCGTCCATGTGCGGCAGCAGGTAATCTTCGCCCATCTTGCCCGTCTTAACCGCGTAGCCCGCCAGGGCCTCGGCGGCGGCTATGCACATCTCGTCCGTTATTGTCCGGGCGCGCACGTCCAGCACGCCCCTGAAGATGCCGGGGAAGCCCAGCGAGTTGTTGACCTGGTTGGGGAAGTCGGAGCGGCCCGTGGCTACCACGCGCGCGCCGGCTTCTTTGGCGTCCCACGGCCAGATCTCGGGTATCGGGTTGGCGGTGGCGAAGACTATCGCGTCCTTGGCCATCCTGGTTATCCATTCTTTCTTTATGGTGTCCGGGCCGGGAGTGGAAGCGGCGCTGAGCACGTCCGCGCCGACCAGCGCCTCGGGGATGGAGCCCTTCAGCTGCCCGGAATTGGTGATCTGGGCCATATGCAGTTTCTCCGGGTGGCTGGCCAGGTCGGTCCTGCCCTTATGCAGCGTGCCCTTGGAATCCACGTATATGATATTGCCGGGCTTGGCGCCGTAGGCGATGTAAAGCATCCCTATCCTTATATTGGCGGCGCCCGCGCCGACCATTACGATCTTCACGTCCTTTATGCTCTTCTTCACTATCTTAAGGGCGTTGATCAGGCCCGCCAGGCACACCGTAGCGGTGCCCTGCTGGTCGTCGTGCCAGACCGGGATGCGGCATTTCTTGCGGAGCTCGTCCAGGATGTAGAAGCATTTGGGCTGGGAGAGGTCTTCCAGGTTTATGCCGCCGAAGGAGGGCTGCAGGTACAGCACGGTCTTGATGATCTCTTCCGGGTCCTTGGTGTCCAGGCAGATGGGGAAGCCGTCCACGCCGCCCAGGTACTTGAACAGCAGGCCCTTGCCTTCCATAACCGGCAGGCCTGCCTCGGGGCCGATGTCGCCCAGGCAGGCCTGCCGGTTATGGAAGGCAAGG
>CAZJUL010000076.1:8885-10622 GCA_964549095.1 uncultured Elusimicrobiaceae bacterium | reverse complement strand
ACTTTGCAGCCGGGCGACGCCGACCTGGCCGCGGCCGCCAGCTTTTTTATCTCGGCGGCTTCGGAGCTGAGGCCGGTCAGCCCGACCAGGTTTGGAGAGAATTCTTTTATCTTCCTGACCGTCGCCTTCAGGTTCAGCCGGAGCATCCTGGCGTCCAGGAATTCCACCCGGCCGTAGCCGGCCCGTTTGAGCGCGGCGGCGACGTATAGCGGTCCGGAGGGGATGTTGGAAGAAGCGAAAGAGATGCAGCAGTAGCGGGGATTCGGCTGTATGAGCAGGATCTTCAGGAGGCGGGCCGGGCCCGGGACCTGGGTTGCGCCGACAGTATTGAGCATGGGGGACATTTCCCGCCGGCGGGCGCGCCGCGCTTTTATTTCACTATCCTGCCGAAGCCGACCAGGTACTTGGTGTTGCGCCAGCCCTTGTTCACGGGGTTGCCGGCCTCGATGGTATAGATCGCCTTACCCTTGGTTGGGCCGACGTAAAGTCCGACGTGGCCTATGCCGTAGGGCCTGACGCGGCTGAATTCGTTCCGCCAGTTGTAGAACACGAAATCCCCGGGCTGGAGGCCGTTCAGGTTGGTGCCCTTGCTGACCAGTATCATATTGAATTTCTTGTTCAGGCCGTAGCCGTACTGTATCCCGGCGCCGCGCCGGAAGGACTGCGGCTGAAGGCCCGCCCTGATAGCAGACATGCGCGTGAACATAGAGCAGTCAGTAGTGCGCACCCCGTCCCCGCCCAACTTATACGGCACGCCCAGGTAGTGGTAGGAAGCCGCCAGCAGGCGCATCCCGATCTCGGTAGAGGCGGCCCCGCCGAAAGCCGCCTGTATCTCCGCGGCGGTAGGCGGGGGGAGGTTGAGGTTGAAATCCTTCGGGACTTCCTTCAGGTAATCCGAGTCCATGCTCGGCGGCTTCGCGTTCCTGGCGGCGTCGCCTTCGGACAGGGCGCCCTGCGGGGAACCAGGCTGGGAGCCGGCTTCCGAGCCGGGCTCGGACTCGGTCTCGCCGGTGGTGCTTTCGTCGGATTTCACGTAGCCGGTCTTTTTCTGGCCGGATATGGAGGAGCCGGGATCGTCCTGCCCGTGTATCGAGGGCCCGGAATAAAAAACAAAAGCGATGAAGGCAATGAACGCCGAAAGGTAAACCAGTTTCCTGGACATACGTCCCTCCGCGGTGCCGGCAGGCCGGCTTTCAGAATGACTCCAAGTATAGTCTATAGCAGAAAACCGCGGTTGTCAAGGAACAGTTCGGCCCGGAAGAGGAAGGGTAAAACTTCGGACAGCCTGGAAGTATATTTTGCGGACAGCGCCCCGCCCGCGCGTCGCGCGCGATTTTTACGCGGAAAATATCGTTGCGGGCTAAGCGTTTTTTTAATTTTAATAAAGCGGGCATTGACAAACGTCAACGCATAAATTATACTTTAATCCCGGTGGTTAGAAGTGGTGAATAATGTATTCTGGTGGTTTGTAGTCCCAGGATTATGAGCGCACTATACGGCGAATATTCATACGCAATGGACGCGAAGAACCGCATCTTCGTGCCCGCCCGCTTCCGCGAACTCCTATATAAGGAAGATAAAGATTATTTTATGCTGTCCACCGGCCTGGACCGGTGCCTCTACCTTTTCCTCCCTTCCAAGTGGGAAGAGCTCATAGCCCACAACATGGAGATCTTTAAATCCGAGAACAAGGAAGAAGAGCGGGCCTTCAAGCGCTTCTTCTTCAGCAACGCCGCG
>CAZJUL010000076.1:0-8875 GCA_964549095.1 uncultured Elusimicrobiaceae bacterium | reverse complement strand
TGGACGAGCAGGGCCGGATACTGGTGCCGCAGAACCAGAAACAATACGCCGCTCTGAAAAAAGACATAATGATACTCGGCGCGGGGAACAAGGCGGAAATATGGGACGCGCAGAACTGGTCCAGGTACAAGAAGGACGTCATGGGACCGTCGGCGGAAAAGTACGGCAGGCTCTTCGACGTGTGAACGGCGAAGGACCGGCCGCGCCGCGCGCGGACCGGGAACGGACTTCAATGGACGACAATTACAGCCACCAGCCCGTGCTGCTGGACGAGGTGGTGCAGCTGCTGGTGAACGACCGGTCCGGCGTCTATGTCGACGCCACGCTGGGCCTGGGCGGCCACTCTTTGAAGCTGCTTTCCACGCTGGACGAAAAAGGCAAGGTGCTGGGCATAGACTGGGACCCGGAAATGGCCGCGCTGGCCGCCAAAAACCTGGAGCCCTTCGGCGGCAGGGCGAAAGTGGTGGTGGGGAACTTCGCCAACATAGACCAGCTGGTGGCCGGAGAGCACCTGAACACCATCGCCGGCGTGCTGTTCGACCTGGGCATCTCTTCGCTGCACTTCGACAAGCCCTCGCGCGGCTTCAGCCTCCGGAACGACGGGCCGCTGGACATGCGCATCAACCCTTACAACCCGCTGACCGCCTACACCATAGTGAACCACTGGCCCTACGAGCAGCTGGAGCACCTGATAAGGACCTGCGGCGAGCACCGCGCCTCCAGGATCGCCAGGGCGATAATGGAGAGCCGGCAGGTGAAGCTGCTCGAGACCACCGGGGAGCTTTGCGCCGTCATTGAAAGGGCCGCGCCCTTCCGCGGCGAACGGACGCACCCGGCCACCAAGACCTTCCTGGCGCTGCGGGTGGCGGTGAATTACGAATTCGACAACCTGACCCGCGGCATACAGAAGGTGATGCCGTTCCTGGCGAAAGGCGCCCGGATGGGCATCATAACTTTCCACTCGCTCGAGGACAGGATAGTCAAGGAAACCTTCCGCTTCATGGAGAAAATGGGGGACTGGAAGATGGTGACCAGGAAGCCCATAGTCCCGGCGGAAGCCGAAGTGGCCGGCAACAAGCGGGCCAGGAGCGCGAAACTGAGAGTTATAGAAAAAGTGCAGGAGGCGAAATGACCCCGGAAAATATACTGAAGACAGGTTCCAAGGTGCACAAGCTTCTGAACGCCCGGGCCGCCAAGTCGCGGCTGAACAGCCTGAAAGCGGCCGTCAGTCCGACCAAGATCTTCTACCTGTGGGAAAAGCACGGCATCAGGCGGATAGAGCTTTTCAGCATGGAATAAGCCGTACCTTCTTAAGTGCCGGAAGGCCGGCGGTCATCATCAGCCCATAAAACTTCAAGCGCCTCTTACGATATGACTAAGACAAGCACCCTGAAATACGCCATCCTGGCCGCGGCCGGCCTGGTCTTCTTCGTCTTCGCGCTGGGGAACGTGCAGGCGTTCAGGTTCGGCTACAGCATAGAAGAACTGCGCAAAGAGATCAGGGACCTTGAGACCGGCAATAAATACCTGAAAAAAGAGATACAGGCCGCCATGTCCCCGGAGCGGCTGCAGGCCGAAGCCATGAAGCTGGGCCTGGTTTACCCGGAGCCGGATTCGATAGTAATGCTGGACGAAAAAGCCGGGGAGAAACCGGCCAAAGGCTGGCTGGCCCGGCTGTTCTGAACCGGGCGTTAAGCGGCGGGCAGGATCCAGGAGTCAGGATCAAGGTTAAGAGGAACCTATCCTCGTATAATACTGAAACGCTGACTCCTGCATTCTGGCCGCCGAAGCAGACAGGCAATTTCACCCGCCTTCCGAGCAGCCCCGATGATCGCACAAACCATCCGCACCAGGATCAAGCTCTGCCTTTTATTCGCAGCCCTGCCGGCCATCCCTATCGGCCTCCGCCTTTTCTACCTGCAGACCATCAAATCCCAGGACCTGACCGACAGGGCCTCCAGCGAGTTCAAACGCACCGTCAAAGAGGTGGGCCCCAGGGGCCGCATCTTCGACGCCAGCGGCAGCCTGCTGGCCGAATCAATAATAACCTGGGACTGCGCCCTCTTCAAAAAAGAGCTGCGCGACCCCGCGCGCGACCTGGAAGCGCTGGCGGCGGCGCTGAACATCCATAAAAAAGAGCTGCAGGCGAAATACCGCAAGGCCAAAAATTTCCTGCCCGTGAAGAAGGACCTGGACAAGGCGGCGGCCGAAAAGGTGAGGGCGCTGAAGCTGGCCGGCGTGGCGCTGGAGGCGAAGCAGAACAGGTATTACCCGTCCGGCAACCTGGCCCGGAACATCCTCGGGCTTATCGGCGGGGGCCGCGGGCTGACCGGGATGGAGCTGCTCTACGACAAGGTGCTGAGCGGCACGGTCAGCAGCAGGGAGATAATCCGCGACGGCAGCAAGGCCGGCGGCAAGGTGATCTTCCAGGGCCGCACCGACGAAGGGCAGGCCCCGCTGGACCTGCACCTGACCATAGACAAGAACATCCAGTTCTTCGCCCAGGAGGCGATAAAGAAATACGCGGACAAGAACCGCGCCGACCTGGCCATGGCGCTGGTGCAGGACCCCGCTACCGGCCGGATACTGGCCATGGCCACTTACCCGGAGAACGCGCTCAAGCTGGAGCCGGTGGAATGGGTCTACGAGCCCGGCTCCACTTTCAAGACGGTCACGCTGGCCGCCGCGCTGGAAAAAGGCACGGCCTCGACGGGGGACACTTATAACTGCGAAAAAGGCGCCTGGGCGCTTAACACGAAAGTTACCATCCACGACCACGAGCCCGAAGGTACCCTGTCCCTTTCCGGCGTTATGGAGCGCTCCTCCAACATCGGCGCGGCCAAGATAGGCCTCAAGCTCGGCGTCGAGAATTTTTACCTGTACGTCAAATCCTTCGGGTTCGGCACCAAGACCGGGCTGGGCTTCTACGGCGAGTCGCCGGGCATACTGCGGCCCATCGGGCGCTACCGCCAGGTGGACCTGGCCGTGGGCTCCTACGGGCACGGCATAGCCGCGACGCCCATACAGGTGCTTAACGCGTATTCCGCCGTGGCCAACGGCGGCACCCTGATGGAGACGCGGCTGGTGGAAAAGATAACCGACGCCGACGGCAAAGCCGTGTTCGCGAACGAACCGGCCGCGGTGCGCAGGGTGGTCTCCAAAGCCACCGACGACACCGTGAAGGAGATACTGCGCAAGGTGGTGGACCGGGGCACCGGCAAGAACGCCGCCGTGCCCGGCTACGCCATAGCCGGCAAGACGGGCACTTCCAAAAAGATAGACCCGAAGACCGGCAAGTACCTGACCAACACCAATGTCGCGTCCTTCTGCGGGTTCTTCCCGGCGGATAAACCGCAGTACACCATACTGGTCATACTGGACAACCCGCGCGTCCTGCATTACGGCGGCGAAACCGCCGCGCCGGCCTTCCAGGAAATAGCCAAAAAGATCATCACGATGAAGGGCCTGAAGCCGGACAAGACCCTGCTGCAGCGCCGAGCCGAGGCCGCCGGCCCCGTGACGGACTGAGCACTGTCCTCACACGACAGGGGTCACAGGTTCAAATCCTGTGCCGCCCACCAGATTTTTTTGCAGTGCGGCTGAATATTAACCTTCTCTCCAGCGAAACACCTTTGCGCAAGTTTGTTTCCCCGCCTTTTTATAGATAAAACCCGCCCCCGACTTTGTCCTATTTTGCGCACTCTTGCGCTATTTTTGGACACCAAATTGGACACCAAAAGGCGGCCGTTTTTGTTTGCGCGGCCCTATCTAAAAATTCCCGTTGACAAACCCTTTGATACCGCCTATACTATCTTCAGAACACGGGGTTTGCATCACTGACATTTACATCGGCGCGGGATAATCGATCTTCGATATCGGGGGCCGAATGTTTTTCAAGCCGGAGATTATAAGCCGTTAGCGCTTATACGCTCCGGTTTTTGCTTTTGTATAAACACATCAACGACTACGCAACGGGAGCTTATTATGAAAAAGCTATTAATGGGGATTATATTTGCTGCTTTACCGATCTTGTCGGGCTGCCGACCGGAATCCGCGTTCAAAGTGTCTCTCAGGCTGGAGGACGAGACCACCGGCAAGCCGATAGCGGACGCTTGGGTGATAACAGTGGCGGAAGTGGACTACGCGCCGCTCCGGGAAGAGCCATACAACAAGGCTGTGGCGGCGGCAAGGGGAATAACCGGCAAGAATGGGAAGCTGCGCCTTAAAAAAGTGGAGGGCACCTACTTCGGCGAGGAACCGAAAGACCAGTTGTGGCTTATGCTGGAATCGCGCAAGCCGCCTGTCGACCGGGAAATAACCGCCATCCGGGGCGGCAGCATATTCGTGTTTTCAAACGACCATGGGTTTTTGCACCAGCCATTCGCCGTGACCGAAACGGACCCGGAATACCGGGGTTGGTACGGCGGCAACGAGACCTCCTGGAACAGGAAGACCATTAAACTGGACATAGAGGCGATAAAAAAGAACCAGCCGCTTGTTCTGAAGTGGAAAGTGCCGGACGATCCCAAGATGGTCAAAGGGGCGTTCCAAACCGAATTCCTGGCCTTTATGATGAGCGGGATGACGGAAAAGACCGGGGCCACAGTAAAAGAAAAGGAGGCGCTGTATAACTTCTTTGTCCGGAACATGGAAGAGGCGACCCGAACCAGCGACGATCCGTTCTTCCGGCGCGAATATGAAAAGCTCAAGGACCCTGAAACCCAAAAAGAGGTGTTAAACTGGCAATTTGCGAAAACCGAAAACCACGACACGACGGTGCATGAATGGCTGACGCAAAAGGCATTGGAGCTGCTGGAGCCGGAATATGAAGAAGTAAAACAATACGCCGAAGCGGTTAAACAGGGCATCATAGATGAAGACGATAATGTGCGGGCTGTGCACCACTTTTACAACCCGGACAAGCCTGGAAGCGGGATGTTAAGCAAAGATAACGCGCTTAAATGGGGGGCCATAGGCTGCCCCGGCAACCCAAACAATGAATGGGACCTGGAAGACGCGGCAAGGTATTACCGGGCCGGCGACAAAGAAAAGGCGTACAAAGCGCTGGGGCATGTTATACATCTGCTCGAAGACCTGTCCGCGCCGATGCACACACGCATGATAGTGCACGATAAAGTGTTTCACGGGGAAGCCGCCCGGTTTGAAACATATTTTTCGGAACTGATAAAAAAGCAAGCGAACAGCCTGCCGCCGGAATACTGGCAGACGGCGGATACCATAAAACCCGCGACAGATATAAAACAGTTATTTGAAAACACGGCAAAGCTGACCTTCGGCAGTTTCACAAGGGAAGGCCAAACAGTAAACTTCAATGATTATTACGCGCCCAATAAATTCATAAAGAACCCCGACAACCAGACCCTTGAACTGATGGGAAGATATCTGTTCCCTAAGACGATAAAAGCGAGCGCTGCGTTGATGAGTTGGTTCCACGCCACACTGCACCCCGACCTTTCCGCGCAAAAGCCGTCGGGAACAGCGACAGATGCGGGGCAGTCCACTGCGTCTGAAAGAAATGACAAGGCCACGAAAAATACCACCCTATTTCGAAATCTTGAAGGTTTATCCCCCTTGGAACGTTATAAACGGACTGTAGACAAAGACATAAAATCCCGGAAGATAGACCTAAAGCCCGTGAAGCAGGTGGATGGAATAAAGACCGGTCTTGTGATAGCTTACGGACACGTGGTACAACCCCCGTACAATGTTTATGTCGGGGGTAAAGGCATCATGATAAACGGGGTGCAGATAAGCCCATCATTAATATGGGAAAGGGAAGTAACACAGAAAGCAAGTCCTCACCACCCCCCATCACCCACGGAGCCAGAAACGCTGAACAGAGAGTTGGAGGTGGCGCGCGCAGCGGTCAAGATATTTCAAGAAGGGAAATATCGAAAAAGTGATATGGAGCGCTACAACGATGCTATCACATATTTACTAGCCTCCACCGATGTGGTTAAAAATATTCGATTGAAGAATTCTTTCAAGGAAGGCGATATTATACATGTGTGTTGGAAACGGTTTGAGCACTGTATAGGCGCTATAAAATTATATGACGAAGACCGGGTGAAACAGCAACACACACGTGAAGCGAATTTACCAGTAAAAGATATGCAACCACAAACACCCGAGGACCGCCAGAAGAACGCTTTGGAAACATCCATTAAATCTATTCAAAATAGACTAAATATGGGATTTACTTTGATCTTCACCTCTCATGGCGAAGGACAAAAACGAACAGATATACGAAAAGAAGTAACACGAATAATGAACAATGGCCATTTAAATGAAGAGACGAAAATTGATGAACTTAAAAAAATCGGGTTCGGATATTCTGGCGCATTGGATATCATTGAAAACTACCATTTGGAAGAATGGGAGATAGAACAATGAACAATAAAATATGGATTATATTTTACACATTGCTTACATGTATTGGTATTTCATATGCCGCCGTGCCTCCCGAAATACCACAAAGCCGTACTACTCAGATATTCAGCCCATTCTATTTTGATCTTGGCACCCGCGGAGAGAATACAATGTTAGATGGCGGCCCGTTTCTGCTAGGGTATGAATATAATGAGGATTCAATTCATATCCAACGAGTTGTCCCGACAGGAAGTCAACCTTTAGTCAATCTAGAAACATTTATTTATCTTCTGAATACACCAGCAGGAATTACACTATTAGCTTCACATGGATCCAATAACACTATTGCTGTCGAGTCTTATCCTGGTGGATATGCAGGGAAAACGAAAGTTGAAAACGCAGTCACCACATATTATGCCCTGCATCCTGAATGGCCCGAGGATTTATTGACAGCTTGTACTGGCGCGGATGACTGTTTTACTAATCCTGAGAAAGCAGAATATTGGACAATAGCTGTAACACCTGATTTTATCAACGGAATAATAGGAAAGATCCAAACACATTCTTTTATTTTCCATTCTGGCTGTTATTCTGCGGAGTTTTGGGACCATTTTACCAATTTGGATTTTAATAGAGTTCTCACTTACTTTAATGGTGAGATATATTCCACAAGTATTTTGAGTTGGAAATCCGATGGTCAGAAAGCAGCTGAAACATTATTTGGTTTGATGTCTGGGGTAGAGCCATTAAATGGTGTTTATTTAAACTACCCCATATCCGCGGCAATTATCCAAGCCAAGCAACAAGTTCCCCAAACAGCCTTGAAGCTAAATAATAATCCTCCATCTGCCAGCAACCTACGTCTTTTTAATGCCCCGCGCATTGTGAAGGCCGAGATAACCCAGGACGGCAAGACGGTGTACAAGTACAATGCGGGCAACTATCCGTATGTTCCAGAGAACCCAGACTATCCCGGCGGGATAACGCCGGAAAAGGCGCTGGGCACTCCCGGGAAGTTCCAGGTGAAGCTGGTGTTCTCCGAACCGATGCAGGCGCAGGATGATTCAGGATTCAAAGTAAAGTTCGTGTCACAGGGGATGCAGGACGTTGAATTGTCCGACGGCAAATGGGAGTCCGACGAACTCTTGAACGACACCTGGACCGGGACCGGTGAAATTAAAGAAAGCGCGCAACCTTCTAAAGAGATAACTCTTTCAGTCAACGCCATGCGGCAGATCATCGCTCCGGGCAAGGACACGCAGAACCAGCGGCTGGACACCGACGGGGACGGGTATTCCAACACCGCCCCGGACACGTATCATAAATTCGATTTCTTCAGCGCCCCACCCCATGTTAAATCCGTGAAATTAATGCAGGGCGGGAAAACAGTTTACGAAGCGTCATGGAACGATATCTCTGGAACAGCCCGGGAGCTTACCGTAACCCAGCCCGCCCTCCCCATAGAGAACGGCAGTCAGTTAAACCTTGAAATTGTTTTCGGAAAAGAAATGGCGGCCGCTTCCGCCGGCTTCGAGAAGACTAAAAGCCTCGTTGAAGTAAAAAGCGGCTCCTTCGACACCACTAGAACCAAATGGACTGGCTACGTGGCCGCCGGCGAGGTGCAGAACATTTTTGAGGGCACGCAATCGCTTCTGGTAACGGGCGTGGACGCGAACGGCCGGGCACTGGACGCGAAACCCGCGACTATTCCTTATTATGACGCCACACAGCAGAAGATACTCGGCTACGAGGACACTGACGGCACGGACGGCGGCGAAAGCGGCGGCACGGACAAGAGCCACATCCTGAAGTTCAAGGGCGAAGCGCCGGTGGTGAGCGTTATCGCCGATAAGCCGTTATGGCCCAATGCCAAGGGGATTACTACGGGAATAAATTCAGGCGCGGCCACACTGGGCGTAAACATCAGCGTGGACGACACGGTATACGGAACTGGAATAGCCACGATAACGATCACCGGCCCCCAGAATTTCGGTTGGCCGTTCTCGCCGGCCCGCAAAACAATCTTTACACAGAACCTCGGCGTGCTTGCCAACGGTTACTACACGCTTTCCGCCTTCGACGCTATGGGTAACGAGACCCGCGTGGTTTTCGGCATAGGGGTAACAGCCACCGGGGCGCTCAGCATAGTCCTGAAAAGCTCCACACTTTCCGGGACAGCGGATGCCGCCGGGGTGACGAACGCGAAATTCGGCGTGGACATAAGCGCGCCGTTAGGCTTGAAAACGGTAACGTTCAAAAAGATAGCCGCCCCCGACCAGATCCTACAGACTATCCCCAAGAGCGGCGAGACAAGTTACAGCCCTGCGTTTGAAGTGGCCGAAGCCGGATTGTACGGCGTGGAAGCCAAAGACCTTTCGGGCACCGTCAAGGAACTGCGGATATCCATAACCAGGGTCTCCGGAAGCGTAAGCCACGGTTGCCTCACACAGCTCGAATGCCAGAGCAGCGCCTACGACATGTGGAA
>CAZJUL010000075.1:7994-10634 GCA_964549095.1 uncultured Elusimicrobiaceae bacterium | reverse complement strand
ACGACAGGTTCTTCACGCTCACGCGCCTGGCTTCTTCGCCCGAGACGGCTTCCGCCGACAAGGCGGCCGCGCTTAAAAAAGCCGGACACCCCGTCTACACGATGGCGATAAAAGATCCGTACGAACTGGGCGCGGAATTCTACCGCTGGGAAACCGCCACCGCCGCGGCCGGCGCGCTGATGGGCATAAACCCCTTCGACCAGCCCAATGTGAAGGAAGCCAAGGACCTCACGCTGAAAGTGCTGGAGACCTTCAAGGCCTCCGGGCAAATGCCCGCCGGGACCCCCGACTTCTCCACGGACAGGATGACCGTGACCTCCTCCAAAGCCCTCAAAACCCTGCGCGGCCCCGTCCAGGGGTACGAGGACATCCTGCCCTGCCTCCTCGCCGGGCTGAAAAAGAATGAGTTCATAGCCCTGCTGGCCTACCTGCCCAACGCCCCCAAAACTGAAACGGACCTGAAGGGCATAAGGGAAACGCTGAAGGCCCGCGCAACGGCGGCCACCACCCTTTCCTACGGCCCCCGGTACCTGCATTCCTCTGGCCAGCTGCACAAGGGCGGCCCCGACAATGCGGTCTTCCTCATATTGACAAATGAGGCCCAAAAAGATATAGTTATCATTGGGGAAAAATACACATTCTGGCAATTGGAAATGGCGCAAGCCCTCGGTGATTTTGAAGCTCTGGATTCCAAAAACAGACGCGTTTTACGGATACACCTAAAACACCCTCTCGATAAGTCCCTCGGGTATCTGCGCGAAAGAATTTCCAAGCCGGGTAGGCCCCGCGAAGCAGTAAAGGTAACACACCCGCAAGGGGAGGAGAGCGAAATGCTTAAGTTGACAGCGAAGAAAACGGCGAAGACCGCGAAAAAGACCGTCACGGACACGGGCGAATACGTGCTCATAGACCACCCGAAGAACCTGGAAAACATCACTTCCTGGGAATACTCCATCAGGATCGGCGCGACCGACTGCGAAAGAGTGGACATCTCCATCGACGACCAGCCCTGGCAGCCCTGCAGGAACTCGGTGGGCTACTGGTGGTTCGACTGGGCCGATTACACGCCCGGCACGCACCAGCTTGTGGCAAGGCTTACCAAGACCAACGGCGAATACCTCCTTTCCAAGAGGCGCCGCTGCAAAGTAAGCTGAAACCGCAGCGCCGGCTAAAAAAACCGCCTTTCGGGCTTCAAAACCCGGGGGCGGTTTTTTCTCTACGGCCTTTTTAGTAGAATCTAATTACCTATGACGCCAAGAACAAAGATAGTCGCCACGCTGGGCCCGGCCAGCACTTCCGAGACCGTCCTGAGGAAAATGTTCCTCGCGGGCCTGGATGTCGTCCGCTTCAACTTCTCGCACGGCACCCACAAAGAGCACGAAGCCCGGCTCAACACCATCCTGCGCCTGAACAAGAAATACCGCCGCCGCATCCGCCTGCTGGCCGACCTCAAAGGCAACCGCATCAGGATAGGCCGCCTGAAAGCCCCGCTCCAGTTAAAGAAAAACCAGACCGTCTTCCTGGTCAAAAGCGAAACAGGCGAAGGGAACAGGATACCGTTCGATTACGCCGGGGACATGGCCTGCATAAAAAAAGGCTTCCGCGTCTACATAGACGACGGCAACATCGTTTTCGAGATCCTGGAAACCGGAAAAAAAGAGCTCAAATGCTCCGTGCTCGTCCCGGGCCTGCTCAAGGACAGGAAAGGCGTCAACATCCCGCAAGCGCATCTCGACTTCCCCGTCCTGAACCCGGAAGACCGGGAAGACCTTAAATTCATAGTCGCGCATAAATTCGACTGCGTGGCGCAGTCCTTCGTAAGGAACAGTGCCGATATCCTGGCCGTTAAGCGGATAGTGAAAGCGGCCTTGCCGCGGGCCACGGTCATATCCAAGCTGGAGGCTAAGGAAGCTATCGACAACCTGGACGAGATAATAGAAGCCTCCGACGGCATAATGGTAGCCCGCGGCGATATGGGCGTGACCTTTCCCATCTGGCAGGTGCCCATGCTGCAGAAACGCATTATAAAGAAGTGCAATTATTATAAGAAGCCCGTCATCACCGCCACGCAGATGCTGGAGTCGATGACCGAGCATAAACTGCCCACCCGGGCCGAGGTCTCCGACGTGGCCAACGCCATCCTGGACGGCACCGACTATGTGATGCTCTCCGGCGAGACCGCCGCCGGCCAGTACCCGGTGGAAGCCGTCCGCATGATGAACGAGATAATCAAATATACCGAGACCCACGCGGCCGCCTGAACCAAGCGGAGACACCTTGAAACTGCCGACAACTGACCTGCGGACCTTCACGAAGCTTGCGACGCTGCTGCTGGCGCTCGGCCTCTGCGCCGCCTGCAAGAAGAAGGAACCGCCGGCGGCGTCCGGGACCACCGGCAAGCCGATGCTGCCCGGCGGGGAAGAATCCCAGTCTCCCAGTTTTTATGCCGCCGAGGGCAAGACCTACGACGTGCTGGGGGAACTTGAGGACGACGAGCTGAAGGCCGGCTATGTGCTGCTGGGCAGCTTCGTGGAGCGGTGGCCCTGCAGGATCTACGCCACGGAAAAGACCGTGGACGGGGAGATGCGCTTCGAACTGCAGAACGCCGGGCCGCAGGGCTACACCGGCTACAAAGGCTAC
>CAZJUL010000075.1:5561-7984 GCA_964549095.1 uncultured Elusimicrobiaceae bacterium | reverse complement strand
GGAAAAGAAAAAGAAGAAGTGACGGCCGCTCCGCCGGCTGAACCAAACGGACAACGGACCTGAAATGGCTAAAAAAAAGCTGACCAAAGAGGCGATGGGGCAGATAGACCAGTATTCCCGCGACCGCGTGGGGATAAGCACCCTGGAGCGCTATACCGGCAGCGCGAAAGACGATTTCCAGCCCTATGTCCTGCTGACCAACTTCAACCACTACGTGGATGTTTTCAGCGCCAGGTTCAAACAGCCGGTGAAATACGGGTCCGTGATGAGGGCCTGCCATTCGCCCGAGGCAAAGATCACCATCATAGATTACAGCGTCGGCTCGCCGGTGGCGGCCCTGATAGTGGAGCTGCTTTCTTTCGTCAAGCCCAAAGCCGCGCTGATGCTGGGAATGTGCGGCGGCCTGAGGAACGACTACAAGGTCGGCGACTTTTTAAACCCGGTGGCCGCCGTCCGGGGCGAGGGGACTTCGGACGAATATATGCCCCCGCAGTGCCCGGCGCTCAGCTCGTTCGTGGTGCAGCGCTATGTGGTGGAGGAAATAGAGCGGGCCGGCCTTAAATACCACACCGGCGTCATCCATACCACGAACGTCCGCTTCTGGGAATTCAACGAGGAGTTCATAAAGACCCTGAAGGCCGAGCGGGCCCAGGCCATAGATATGGAATGCGCCACGCTCTTTACGGTCGGCTTCGCGAAGTACGTGCCGATAGGCGCCCTTATGCTGATCTCCGACCTGCCCCTAAAGAAGCAGGGCGTCAAGACGGCGGAAAGCGCCAGGATCATCTTTGAAAAATACACCGACCTCCATATAAACCTTGGGATCGCGGTGGTAAAAAAGATGCAGGAAAAGGAAAAAGAGGGCCTGGGCTACCAGTTCTAAAAAGCGCCGGCCGGTTTTGCGGGCAGCGGAGGCACAGGATGAAATCAGGCTATCGCGGCGTGGCGGAAGGCATAATACTCACCTTCATCACCTGCGGCATTTACAATATCTTCTGGAACTGGCACCAGATGGAGGCCTGCAACGAACTGCTGGGCCGCCCCGAGTTCGACCCGGTAAAAGTGTTCCTGCTGTCGCTGGTCACCTGCGGGCTCTATTTCATCTATTACCAGTACTGCATGGGCGGGATCATACTGGAGCTGCAGCGCGCGCGAAAGATGCAGCCTTACGAGAACCTGCCCACGGTAAGCTTGCTCCTGTCGGTCTTCGGACTGAGCATTATAGTGGACGCCATACACCAGCATGAGCTCAACAAATTCTTCCCCGCTCCTCCGGCGGCTTAAGGCGGACCCGCTGCGGCTGGCCGCGGCGGCCGCGCTGGCTGTCGCCGTCTTAGGCGGGCTGCTGCACCTGGCCGGGTACCAGCTGGCTTCCGCACTGCCGGGCGTGCCGCTCTGCCCGTTCAACGCGCTGACCGGCCTGCCCTGCCCCGGCTGCGGCATGACGCGCGCCTTCCTGGCACTGGGCCGGCTGGACTTCGCCGGGGCGTACGCAAGCAATCCGCTCAGCTTCCCGCTGGCCGCGCTGATGGTTTTGTTCGTAGCCGGGAAAGTGCCGCGCGCCCTGCATTCGGCCAAAGCAGTGCATCTCGCCCTGTTCGGCGTGCTGGCGTTCTGGGCGGCGCGCCTGCTGTAAACCTGTTTTTGAAGAAGCGGAGAAACTCTATGAAAAAATATTTTTGCCTGGCGGCTTTTTTCTTTACCGGCTGCGCCGGCGCGCCCAAAGGCGCGGAGCCGGTGGCCGGCTTTGAAATAGGCCGCTACCTGGGCACCTGGCACGAGATAGCCCGGCTGGACCATTCCTTCGAGCGCGGGCTTACCGGCGTAACGGCCGACTACTCCCTGCGCGACGACGGCGGCGTGAAAGTGCTGAACCGCGGCTACCACGCGGAGAAAGGAATATGGAAACAGGCGGAAGGCCGGGCTTACTTCACCGGCGACAAGACCGTCGGGCAGCTCAAGGTCTCTTTCTTCCGGCCTTTCTACGGCGGCTACAACATCATAGAGCTGGACAAGGAAAATTACGCCTACGCGCTGATAGCCGGGCCCAACCTGTCCTACCTGTGGATACTGGCCCGCACAACGGAGCTCTCGCCGGAGATAACGGCCAAGCTGACGGCCAAGGCCAAAGCACTCGGCTTTGAAACCGAAAAGCTCATCTTTCCCGGCCCCGCGCCGGACAACGCGCCCAAACCCTGAAGCCCGCGAAAAATCTTCCCGGAGCCGTCGTTTGACCGCCATCCCCTATAAGATTTACAATGGTATTCAAGGCGCGGGAGGGCGTTTCTATTTAGTAAAGCTACAGGAGAAATAATGCATAACAATAAGATCGCTATATTCGCCGGGCTGCTCATTTTCGCGGCCGCCGCGGCGCAGTGCGCCGACAAGCCCTGGAAGTACGGCGCGGAGCTGTCCTATGTGCA
>CAZJUL010000075.1:0-5551 GCA_964549095.1 uncultured Elusimicrobiaceae bacterium | reverse complement strand
CCGCGAGCAATTCCAAGACCTCCACCATCTCGGCCAAGAACCTCTTCAACTACGACTGGGAAAAAGCCGCGCTGGAGCTGAACGCCGGCGGGCTGGGCACCAAGAGCCAGGACGTCGTCACGGCCGAGCAGTACAACGCCTCGGAGAAAGTAAGCTTTAAATTCCCCGGCAGGAATTACGCCTTCCAGAAAACCGCCTGGGACAAGAACCGCTTCGCGGGCATAATGGACCGCTACGACATAGGGCTCGGCGTAGGCCGCCTCCTGGTAGACCGGCCCAGCGGCCAGTTCTTCGTGGAAGCCGGCGGCGGCTATGTTTTCGAGGACCGCCTGGGTTCGGACAACCAGTCCTTCGGCACTTACCGCGGCTATGGCAAGTACATCCACACGCTCTCGGCCACCGCCAACGCCAGCCAGGACCTGGAATATATGGGCAACCTGAAAGACAGCAAAGGCTACCGGATGAAAACGGAAACCGCGCTGGTCACCTCCATCTCCACGCATTTCTCGCTGAAGGCCTCTTACCAGTGGAAATACTCCAACAGCCCGGGCGCCGGCTTCAAGAAGGCCGACACCATAACCTCGATGGCCATAATAGCCAACTACTGACGGCGCCGCGCCGCATAAAAGCCGTCCGCAAATCGCGGGCGGCTTTTTATTTGAGGGGACGCTGCTTCCTATCTTCCTAATTTAAACAATGCCTGTAAGTTTAGTAATATTGGGAAAAGGGGTTGCCGGATACTGATAGAAACAGGGGGATTTATGGCTACAAAAAAGAGCGGCGGGTACGATCCCGCGGTTGAGCTGGCGAAGGGGGCCAAGTTCCAGGCCTCTTCCTACGACGAGACGCAGAAAGTGCTGGTTACCGCGGCCAAGGTGACGGTCGGGGGGAAACCCGGCGTGGCGGAGTTCACCGGCCTGGCCACGGGCAAGTACGACACCAGCATAGACGGCACCATCAATTTATGGCTTTCCATCTTCCGCTATATGCGGCCGGACGGCACCGTGGACCACGTGGGCGGCTGGAATATCCCGCTGGCCCTGAAAAAGGGGCAGACGCCCATACAGACCGCAAAGGCCTTCGCCGCGTACATAAACGCCGCGGCCACGCGCCCTTATAAAGCCAAGGCCGCCGGCAACAAAACCAAAGCCGCGGTAACCGTGGTCTTCACCAAGAAATAACCTGAAGAAGCGGACAAAAAGAAAGAACCCCGCGGCGCCGCGGGGTTCTTCTTTTTCCGAGGGAGGTTACTTTACCAATTTGAAGGCGTCCACCAGGCCGGCGCCCTGCTCGTTGGGGCCAAGCCCGGAGAGCTTGGAGGCCGCCCCCGTGAGGGCCGCCCTTACCTGGGCGGGCCCCTTGGCGCCCGCGCCCACCGCCAGGGCCGCCAGGCCCGCTACGTGGGGCGAGGCCATTGAGGTCCCGGACAGGTTCACATAGCCGCCGCCCTTGCGGGTGGAATTTATGGCCACGCCGGGGGCGATGACCGCCAGCTCGGGCCCGCGCGAGGAGAAGGAAGCCAGCTTGTCGGACGAGTCGGAGGCGGACACCGCTATGGCCTGCGGATACTTGGCGGGGTAGTTCACGGGGCCGGAGTCGTTGCCGGCGGCGCAGACCACGGTGATGCCGGCCTCCTCCGCCTTTATCATTACCTGGCGCAGGGCCTCGGTGCCGCTGCCTCCGCCCAGGCTCATATTCACCACGTCCATACGGTTCTCGATGGCCCACTCTATGCCGGCCACTATCCAGGAATACTGGCCCGAGCCGTTCTTGTCCAGCACTTTTACGGCGTAAAGGTCCGCCGCGGGAGCCACGCCGGCCACGCCGTTATTATCCTTAACGGCGGCTATGGTGCCCGCCACGTGGGTGCCGTGGCCCTGGTCGTCCAGGGGGTCCGCTGAACCGGTGACGGCGTTGTAGCCGCCCTTGTAATTGGGGGCCAGGTCAGGATGGGTGTAATCCATCCCCGTATCTATGACGGCCACTTTAACGCCTTTGCCGGCGGTGTAGTCCCAGGCGGCCGCGGCGTTCACGCGCGCCACGCCCCAGGGTATCTCCGTGGCCGCGGGTTCCGCCCCGGCGCTGATTTCGGGGACGGCCAAACCCTCCTCGCTTATCCTGGCCAGAAGGCTGTGGACTGAGGGCAGCGGGATGGCCTGCATCGAGGCGGGCGTCGCCTCTATCCAATGTATATAGGCGTCTTCGGCTACATTGCGCACACCCTCTACGGAATAAATACTGGCGTCCTTTACCTGGCCGGGCAGGTCAGCCACCACGGCGTTGACATATTTGAACTCGCGGACCACGCTGCCGCCCAGCCACTTTACGGCGGCCTTTACTCCCGGCTTGAAAGCCTGGTCGTAGGTAATTATCTTCTGCGACGCCTGCGCCGCCGAAGAAGCCGCCAGTATTACGGAGACCGCCAAGATCAGTTTTTTCATCGGTGCCCTGCCTCCATCCCTGTGTTTAGCTGCCGCTGCGTATATAATACAGCGTAATACCTTGTTTTTCAAGACCAAAGGACCCATAGAGCACTAGGCCTTAAGACCCGCCTATTATATTTTCACACCCCGACATAACGGTGTCGCGTTGATGTTCTATAATATCTATATGGCTACGGCTTTAAATTGGCAATTGGCTGTGAGTGCAAGGCTAATCGAAGAGAGTTTGGATGTCAAGGAATATATGACCAACAATGATAAAGAACTGCGTAAACAAAACCCCATAGTTCTCTATACTGCGCCGGACGGCAAAGTTACGGTAGATGTTTATTTTGCAAAAGACAATTTCTGGCTTACCCAAAAAACCATAGCGGAATTATTCGCCGTCAAAATTCCGGCGATATCCAAACATCTCAAAAACATTTATGACAGCGGGGAATTGACACAAGGGGCAACTGTTTCCAAAATGGAAACAGTTCAAATAGAAGGCGGCCGCAAGATTTCGCGCGAGGTGGAATTTTACAATCTAGACGCTGTTATTGCTGTCGGTTATCGCGTAAATTCGGCAAAAGCCACCCATTTCCGTATTTGGGCCACAAACACGTTACGTGAATACATTGTTAAGGGTTTTGTCTTGAACGACCAGATGCTAAAAAACGGAAGACCGTTCGGCAAAGACTATTTTGACGAATTACTGGAGAAAATACGCGAGATTCGCGCCAGCGAGCGGCGCGCTTATCAGAAAATAGCCGACGTCTTTGAACAGTGCAGCAGCGATTACCGCGGCGATAGCGAGGAAACTCATTCTTTTTACCGGATCGTCCAAAACAAGATGCACTTTGCCGTTACAGGCCACACTGCCGCGGAAATTGTCTATAACCGTGCCGACAGTAAAAAGCCGTTTATGGGCATGACAACCTGGAAGAACGCGCCAAAAGACAAAATTCTTAAAAGCGATGTGACCATAGCTAAAAACTACCTGAACAAAACTGAAATTTCCAAGCTGGACAGGCTGGTAGGGATGTTCATTGATTTCGCTGAGTTGAGAGCGTTGAACCAGAAGGTTATGACAATGAAGGATTGGCTGATGTATGTGGATAAATTCCTAAGCTATACTGATCAGAAAAGTCTGCCGAATGCGGGCCATATCTCTCACGATAAAGCGGAAGCAAAAGCCCATGCTGAATATGAAAAGTTCAGGATTCAGCAGGACCGGGACTACATTTCAGATTTTGACAAAGCGTTCGCAAAATATTTAAAAGGCGGGGATGAGAAATAGGGCGGCGCGAAAGAGGAACTTGATGAAAACAAATACAGAAACGGAAAAAAGCCAACCCAACCGCTAACCCAACCGCATAAGGCAGTCCACATTATTACTTACGGATGACCCCATAAGTCTCGGCCATAAAATGCCAGCCCATTGACAAGGAAAGATTATCATGATAAACTATCCCAATGGGGCCTAAAATACTAAACCGGCAGTTTTCCCTGAACATTCCCCGGGGCAAATCGGCATTTTTATGGGGCCCGCGCAAGGTGGGGAAAACCTACTGGATACGCCGCCATCTTCCCGACGCCATAGTGATCGACCTGCTGAAGACGGATGTGTTCGCCGAATTCGCTACGCGGCCGGCGCTTTTGCGTGAGCGCCATTCACAACACAAGGGCCTCATCGTCATAGACGAAATACAGAAAGTACCCGCCCTGCTCGACGAAGCCCATTGGCTTATTGAGAATAAAGGGACGGCCTTTCTCTTTACCGGCTCAAGCGCGCGCAAACTGCGCCGCGGCCACGCCAACCTGTTGGGCGGCAGAGCCTGGAGACGGACCATGACCCCGCTGTCGCGGGTGGAAACGGACGGCTTCGACCTGGAAAAAGTCATGGTCTCCGGGCTTCTTCCGCCGCACTTCCTGTCCCCGGACCCGGTAGAGGATCTACGCGGCTACGTGGCGGATTACCTGAAAGACGAGATCGCCGGGGAGGCGCTTGTACGGAACATTCCTGCGTTCTCGGAGTTTCTGAGGGTCGCCGCGGTAACCAGCAGCGAACTGCTGAATTACACCAACGTGGCGCGGGAAACCGGGGTGTCGTCCAAGGTGGTGCGCGGCTACTTCGACATCCTGGAGGAGACCTACCTGGGGTTCAGGGTCCAGCCGTGGAGAAAGGTCAGGAACCGCAGGCTTATTGAAACCGAGAAGTTTTACCTGTTCGACGTCGGCCTCGCCAATTACCTGTGCCGGCGCTCTCCCAAGCCGGGCACGCCGGAATTCGGGAAGGCCTTTGAGCACTACATCCTGATGGAACTTAAGGCGTACCAGGCGTATAAGAATCCGGAACTGGACATAAATTTCTGGCGGACCGCCGGCGGCTACGAGGTGGATTTCCTGCTGGGGGACAAGGCGCTGGCCCTCGAGGCGAAAGCGAGCCCGCGCGTGCATGAGGGCCACACCAGGGGCCTCCTTGCCCTCGCCGAAGACGGCCCGGTTAAAAAGTCGCTCATCGTGTGCCTTGAAAGCGAGCCGCGCACCCTCTCCAACGGCATAGAGATCGCTCCGTGGGAGAATTTCGTCCGGCGTTTGTGGGCCGGAGAGTTCTTTTAATATGAAACCACCGCGCAGCAGAAGAATGACTCCGCAGGCGGCGAGGATCAAGAAACAGTTAGAGCGACTTCTTAAACGCCATCACTACAAGCATGACGACAGGCCGGACCACCGGGAATGGTGGAAGTCGAACTCGGCTTTTGCCGTGGATATCCGCCTGGACCAGAACAACCCCGATGGTTGGAATGGCTTCCAATGTGCATTCACGACTTATATGCGGTGGGATATCGCGCCTCAGGATATCGAGGCCCTGCTCGTGTTCCTGAAGAAGGAGTTCCCATGAGATCCCTTGCGGCGCGCAGGCTCCTGAGCAAGCATTGCCGGCATACCGAGGAATGGCGCTGCGGGAGAGCGACCGTTAACCTTACCGGCAAAGACGAGAACCCCGCTTTTGACAGGAGACTGAATATTTATCTGAACCAGACCCCGGCGGAGACCGATCCGAAGAAGATAGCGCGGCTGCTGCGCTTCCTGGACCGCCTGGGCCACGGCAAGCAATGGCCGCAGCT
>CAZJUL010000074.1:6783-10874 GCA_964549095.1 uncultured Elusimicrobiaceae bacterium | reverse complement strand
AAACCTCCTGTGTAATTTTAGCATACCTCATTTACACAGACAGATTTACACTCCCATTCCATCCGGTTCTGTCTGGCTAATGACGGATATCGCCCAAAGCACTGGGCGCCAAGACCTTTACACGAAGCAGGCTCCGCAGGTCTTAAAAGCCCTTCGGGACATGGCACTGGTCCAGAGCGCGGAATCTTCCAACCGTATTGAGGGCATTATTGTTCAGGCAAAACGTCTCAAACCCCTGGTTTTGGGAAACGTACAACCAAAAAACCGCTCGGAAGAAGAAGTTCAGGGATACCGCAAAGCCTTAAATTTAATACACGCTAACCATTTGACCTTGGACATAACACCTGAACTGATGAAGAAACTTCATTTAATAATTCAGGAGGGTTCAGGAGATGCTGGACAATTCAAACACATAGACAATGAAATTATTGAGATGAAGCCGGGAGAGGCCCCGTTCGCCCGTTTTAAGCCGGTGTCCTTCAAGGAGACCCCTAAAGCCCTGGTGGAATTATGCACCGCATACCGGCAGGCTATAAACCAGCAGCATGTTCCGCCTCTGCTCGCTATAGCCGCCTTCGTACTGGATTTCCTGTGCATTCATCCGTTTCGCGACGGAAACGGGAGGGTAGCCCGCCTTTTGACTTTACTTACGCTTTATCAGCATGGGATGGAAGTTGGGAAATATATCAGTATCGAAAGGCTTGTTGAAGATACCAGGGAAGATTATTACCGCGTTCTTCTGGAAAGTTCCGGGAAATGGCATGAAGGGAAGCATGATGTTATACCATGGTTCAATTATTTTCTCTCCATCATCCGGCGAGCGTACATTGAATTTGCGGAAAGGGCCGGAAAAGTTAAATCCGCGAAGGGCGCAAAGACCGTTATGATACTGAACGCTATAAAATCTTTTGCGGGAAACTTTGCCGTGACCGATCTGGAAAAAGCCTGCCCCGGCGTAAGCAGGGATATGATCCGGCTCGTATTGAAAGGGCTTAGCAAGAAGGGGGCGGTCAGATGCCTTGCTAAAGGTCCCGGGGCGCTATGGACAAAAGAGGGTAATACCCTTTAATAAGGGTAACAATAAGGGTAACAGAAAGCTCTTGCATGCGAAGTAACCGTTTTGACCGACTTTAAATGGTATTGTGAGCGTGGGGGGCGGCAAAGTAGTTACAAAGTTCGTCCACTAAGGGACCCCATTTTCTTATAAATCCTCGACGGAGATTCGGGGATTTTCTATTTCCGGAATATATTGTTATACTTTTCTTAATACATGCACACAAAAACCTTACAAAAAGTCTTTGTCGCCCCCTTGCTAATTATTGTCGGCGCCGTTGCCTGCCGCGCCCCGGCCCTCAACAGCCGGAATTTAAAAGAAGTCCTTTTTCAGAACAACGCCGACCTGGTCACTCTCCGCCAGGAAGTTCATGATTACGGGAAGTCCCTCAGGACCGGCGATATTACTTCCGGACCGGTTGTTCTGTTCAATAAGTGGGCAATGGCCTTGTATAGAGATTGCCTGCTTTATGGAATTTCCAATTCGGACCCCGCTGACCCGGTATTACCCGAATTGTACGCCGCCTACAATAAAGATCCCAAGCCGCGGCCTGATTTGATACGAAAGTGCAAACTTGGCGACGCTCCCGTGGCGGCCTCGATAGAACTATTGACCAGAGTACAGGGTTTATCGGGCGACGCGGCATTGTCAGACGCGCTTTCGATAGTGGAAGCCTTTAAAGCCCGATTTAAACACGCGAAGAAGCGTTCAGACACTTATTTTATGAGCCGGATGAAGGATTTGCTGGAGAATAAGCAGCTACCCCTGGAAGAAAAGATAGACTATACCCGCCGGTTCGTAGCGGTCCGGGATATAAGTCTCGCTGAATATCCGCGTGAATATTTTGAAGAACTGCTGAAATCATCTTCCCTGAGCGGAGCCCAGACCGAAAACATAAACAAGCTGCTCAAAGACATAAACCAGCTGCGAAACAAACAATGACTGCGGTCGCAGTTCAATGCGGCAAAGGCTTGGCCTTGTTCGCGATGGGCCGCGAGACTATGGTGAGCTTGCCCTTGTCGTCGGCGACCGCCACCACCACCACGCCGCAATGCTCGACCACGCTCATGGTGGCGCCGCAATCGGCGATCTTGATGCCACCCGCCTCGCCCCAGGGTCGCAGCCTGGTGTAGCAGGTGCCCTCGTCGCCCCAGATCCTGCTCGCTATCCAGGGTTTGGCCTCCGCCCCGGCGCCGACGAAGAAAACCTTGGCGAGCCCCTCGAGAAGGCCGGGCGGCGCGCTGGTGAGTTCGATATCCTTTCCGGCGGGCGTGATGCCCCGTATGCGCCCGTAGCCGTAGACGATGTAGCCGCCGGTCACCGTCAGTTCGTTCATAGAAATCTTGACGGGGTAGTCGGCCGCGTGGCGGCCGCTTTTCCAGACGCTGATCTCCTTGTGTGCGTTGGTTTTTGCGAACACCAGCCAGTTGCGGCTGAGGTCCATGGCATTGCCGGCCCGGGTCGCGAGCGACTTATTATCGTAGGCGATGCGGCCGCCATAGTTGCTGGCCCAATGTCCGTCGGCCGCTTCAACCCAGTTGCCGATGGCCAACCCGGGGGTGTCACGCGTCTTTCGAAGCGTGAAACCCGGGGGGGAAAGTTCGAAGGAGCGGCCGTCGCACTTGTTGACGGCGCGCAGGACGCCGGGCCGGATCCAGCCTGCGGAATAGGTGCAGTCTTCCACCGGGAGTTTCCTCTCCGAGCGGGCGCGCACGTTCACCACGGCCACGGTCCTGGCGCCGAAGGACACCCACTCGCCGTCCGGAGAGACTTTGGGCCACCAGCCGTTGGGGTTGCTCACGACGAACCGGCCCGTGGGCAGCGGCGGGCCGCTGCATGCGCCGGGGTCGCTCTTCTGCCTCGGAGTCGGGGCGGGGGCGGCGACCTGTGTTCCGCCCTGGATGCCCGCGCCGCCGGTATATTGAACCGCGGACCGCACCTGTTCAGGCGCGGGATCCGGGGCCTCTTCCTGGACCGTTTCGGAGTCCTGGTCCGGTTGCTCGTCCTGTGCCGTCCCGTAAGCCGGCAATGCCGCCATCAGGCCGGCGGACAAAAGCAAACACAGTATCCTTTGGAAAATCATATTCTTAATCTCCCCGCTGATCCGGCCGCTTGTTCTTCAATTCACGATTTAGTCTATATAACTCCATTAAATCAGTCAATAACGCCCGCTTGACCGCGGGCGGTTTTATTGCCGGCCTGCGTGCCGGCGCCTTTAATTAAGCGGAGAGCTTGTGAGGTCCTGCCCGGGTTAATCGCGCTTTTTTGTTATTATGGCGATGACGCGGCGGTTTTTGCGGCGGCCTTCTTCCGTGGAGTTATCGGCTATCGGGCGGGAATCCCCGTAGCCTTCAGGGGCCAGCCTGGCGCGGTCTATGGAGTACTTGCTTACCAGCAGGTCGGCGACGGCCTGCGCCCGCTTCGCCGACAATTCCTTGTTCTTCTGATGGTCGCCGCGGTTATCCGTGTGCCCTTCCAGCTCCGCCAGCGCCGCCGGGTCCTTTTGAAGCAGTTCGGCAAGCTCTGCTATCTCGTGCTCATACTCGGGCAGGATATCGGCCTTGCCGGTCTCAAATTCCATATCCAGCCTGACGCTCGTTTCGTGCTCCACCCTGATAGGCCTGGGACAGCCACGCTCGTCCTTTTCGCCAGCCGGGAGCGCGGGGCACTTGGCCGCTTCCGGCGGCGCGGCCTTTATCGAGTGCAGCACGGCCACCACGCGGCGGTTCCGGCCGCGGCCTTCGGGAGTTTCGTTGCCGGTCAGCGGGCGGGAGTCGCCGTAGCCTTCCGCGGTAAGGCGGTCCGCTGAAACTCCGTAGCGCTCTATCAGGGTGTCGCGCACGTTTTCCGCCCTGGCTTTGGAAAGTTTCTTGTTGTCCTCGGAATTCCCGCTGTTGTCGGTGTGGCCCTCGATCAAGAGCTGGATACCGGGATTATGCTGCAGCAGTTCCGCGGCTTCCTCCAGCTCTTCCTGGTACTCTTCCAGGATGACCGCTTTGGCCGACGGGAAATTTATCGCCAGGTTCAGCACTGGTTC